>JBDTJK010000265.1:0-11150 GCA_039935875.1 Casimicrobiaceae bacterium | reverse complement strand
CGCGTGGAACTGGTGGCGCTGGCGCTCGGCCTGTTCGGCGTCGCCGATTTCCTGCGCAGCATCAACCGCATGCATATCGTCGGCAGCGGCACCAAGGTGCGCCTTCGCGACATGTTCCCGAGCAAGGCAGAGTTGAAGCAGGCGTTCATGCCGATGCTGCGTGGCACGCTGATCGGCACGCTGTTCGGCGCGATGCCGGGTACCGGCCCGACGATCACCACCTTCATCGCCTACGCGTTCGAGCGCAAGATATCCAAGACACCCGAGCGTTTCGGACACGGTGCGCTGGAAGGGGTGGCGAGCCCGGAAGCGGCTTCGCATTCGAAGACGCAGGTCGACTTCATTCCGACCATGAGCCTCGGCATTCCCGGCGATGCCGTGATGGCGCTGCTGCTCGGCGCGCTGCTGATCCAGGGCATCCAGCCGGGGCCGCAGCTCATCACCGAGCACGCGGACATTTTCTGGGGACTGATCGCGAGCTTCTGGATCGGCAACGTGCTGCTGGTGATCCTCAACGTGCCGCTGATCGGGCTGTGGGTCAAGGTGCTGCAGGTTCCGTACCGATTGATGTATCCCTGCGCCCTGTTCTTCATCGCGGTGGGCGTCTACAGCACCAACAACAGCCTGTTCGAGGTCAACGAGGTGCTGCTGTTCGGCATCATCGGCGCGATATTCATGGCGCTCGACTTCCCGGTGGCGCCGATCCTGCTGGGTTACGTGCTGGGACCACTGGTGGAAGAGAATTTCCGTCGCGCGCTGCTGTTGTCGCGCGGCGACCTGCTGGTGTTCTTCCAGCGCCCGATCAGCGCCGGCTTCATGTGGGTCTGCATCCTGCTGGTGGTGGGGCAGGTTGGTTTCGCGATCCGCGCTGCGCATCGCAAGCGTCGCGCCGGCCGCATGGGAGTGACCCTGCCGACGACCGACGAGCCCGCGCACAGCGAGTAATCGTGGTTCGCGCAGCACGCACGGCGCCTGGCCATTGCGTGCGCGTGGCCGTGACCTGACGCTGGCGTGCCGCGCGCAGTGCGGCGTGGCATCAGGCGTCGGATCGCGCCTTCAGCACTCGCAGCTCCAGCGCAATCGACGCATTGCCGTCGGTCACCAGGACTTGCGCCTCCTGGATCGTCACCTGCAGCTTGAGGTTGCGCGCCGCGAGGCTCGCGAGTGCGCGACTTGCCTCGAGTGGCACGTCGGCGACCTCGAGCGCACGCTGGGGGTCGAGTGTCGCGCGCGCCACCTGCCACCACAGGTCGGCGGCACGTCCGCCATAGGCAAGCACGCTGACGCGGCGTGCCCTGCCGCATGCCTTGCGCACGTCGCGCTCGTCAGGCAGGCCTACGTCGATCCAGTGCTCGATGACACCGGTGAGATCGCGCTGCCACAGGTCCGGTTCGTCCTCGGTACTGAGTCCGCGCCCGAATTCGAGCATTTCATGCGCATGCAGCGCGAATGCCAGCACGCGAACCATCAATCGTTCGTCGGTCTCGGATGGGTGCTGCGCGAGCGTCAGCGCATGGTTGCCGTAATAGCCGCGATCGATGTCGGCAACCGCGAGCTCCGCTTTGACGATCCGCGATTTCAGCGCCATTCGCCAGTGCTCCGCCACCACGCGTCGGCGGGATGCAAGACCGGCCCGTACTGCAATGCCTGCTTCAGTGCGGCTCGCCCTAGGGCTTCTTCAGCAGCGCCGTCGTCTCGCCTTCATGCTTCTTCTGCTGTTTCAGCGCTTTCTTTTCCTTGGGCGAATGCAACGGCTTCTTCTTGTCTTCCTTGGAGTGCTTGTGTTCGGACATGAGGTTGGTCCTTTCGCGCGATGACAAAGGCGGGTTCGCCTGTCTCACTATAGTCCGTTTGGATGCGAGCCGTGCGCGAGGGCCTGCGTGGAGCCGGGCAGCAGCCGGGCTCTCCCCGTACAAATTGTAGAATCGTCCTGTGGTTGGCGCTACACCGTTGCGCCCCGGCCGCAAGCCCATGGAGCAAGATGACTCGATCCGCTATCCCCGGCAAGCCCGCAACGAGTACCGACGGCGAGGTAGTCGGTGCTGAGTGCGCCGCTACCGAAGGCTGCGAGCAGGCTGCGTGGGCGACGATCGCCGCTTGCTCATTCATCATGGGCAACGACGGGGCGGATGCGGTCGTCGAAGACGGCGAGGGTAGGGCGCGGCGCGTCACGTTGAGCACTTACTCGATTGCAACGGCGGTCGTGACCAACCGCGAATTCGGCGCTTTCGTCGCAGCGACGCGCCATGTGAGCGAAGCGGAACGGTCAGGCCATTCTCTGGTCTTCCACCTGCAGGTGCCCGAAGCATTGCAACGCGACGCGCGGGCACCGGTGTCGGGCATACCGTGGTGGCTGTCGGTCGCGGGCGCCTCGTGGCAGCATCCGGAAGGTCCGGCGTCGCATATCCACACACGGCCGGAGCATCCTGTCGTGCACGTGTCGTGGAACGACGCGCAAGCCTACTGCGCATGGGCCCGGGCGCGCTTGCCGACCGAGGCCGAATGGGAATGCGCGGCGCGCGGCGGACTCGCGGGCATGCGTTACGCGTGGGGCGACGCGTTGCCGTGCGATGGAGTGCCGCGATGCAATATCTGGCAAGGCGAGTTTCCACACGCGCCGGCGCAGGGGTGGAACCCCGCGCCAGTGGCGGCGATCAGCAACGAGGCGAACGGATTCGGCTTGTACAACGCATGTGGCAACGTGTGGGAATGGTGCGCCGACTGGTTCGACCCGGCTTACCACGCGACCACATCCGCGCATGACCCGCTGGGTGCGCTGCCCACCGGTCGTCGCACGCTGCGTGGCGGGTCGTTCCTTTCGCACGACTCGCACTGTACCCGCTATCGGGTAGCGGCGCGCAGCTCGGACACGCCGCAGCGGACGGCGGGGGATACCGGCTTTCGCGTCGCTCGTTGAGTGCGCCCGCCGAACGAATCATTCACGTCCCACACAGCGATCGACCGCGCCGCGCATGCTCTCCGAACAGCACAGTTTCATTTTCGTACACATCAACAAGACCGGAGGCACGAGTATCGAGAAAATGTTCGATCCTGATGCCGACCATAAGGACGTTCGCTACAAGCATGCCGATATTGCGTACTATCGCAAGAAATTTCCGCGCCAGTTCCGCGAATACTTCAAGTTCGCGTTCGTGCGCAATCCGTGGGACTGGCTGGTGTCGCGCTATCACTGGAGCCGCGATCGCCAGCAACTGTTCGACTACAGCTTCCAGGAGATGCTGCAGCGTCTCGAGCGCGGCGTGGCACTCGCGGCTTCCGCGCCGTGGCTGGAAAAGGAAGCACTTCGATCGCAATTCGACCGCCTCGCGTTGCGCGGCAAGCTCGGCGTTGATTTCGTCGGGCGCTTCGAGCGCCTGCAGCGCGACTTCGACGTTGCAGCCGCACGCATCGGCCTTGCGCCTTGCGAATTGCCGCATGTGTTCGCCACTGCGCACTCGCACTACGTCGACTATTACGACGATGCCGCACGCGCGTTCGTCGCGGCGCGCTACAAGGCGGACATCGACGCGTTCGGTTACCGCTTCGGCGACTGAGCGCGCCAGCCGGCGGCGATGGTCGCGAACGCGATGACCGACCTCGTCGTCGCACGCCCAGAGGGACTGTATTGCCCGCCCGGCGATTTCCACATAGACCCGTGGCGACCGGTCGATCGTGCGGTGATCACGCATGCGCATTCGGACCATGCCCGCACGGGCAGCGTGCACTACCTGGCCACGCGGCCAAGCGAGCGCGTGCTGCGGTTGCGCCTCGGCGACATCGACCTCGCGACGCTCGACTACGGCGAGCGCACGTCGATCAACGGCGTCGCCGTGTCGCTGCATCCGGCCGGTCACGTGCTGGGCTCGGCGCAGGTACGCATCGAGTACGGCGGCGAAGTGTGGGTCGCCTCCGGCGACTACAAAACCGAGCCCGATCCGACATGTGCGCCATTCGAGGCGATGCGCTGCCACACGTTCATCACCGAATCGACGTTCGGGCTGCCGATCTACCGCTGGCAGCATCCGGCTACGACGTTCGCCGATATCGCTACGTGGTGGCGCGCCAATGCCGACGCGCGGCGTGCGAGCGTCGTCTACTGTTATGCATTCGGCAAGGCGCAGCGCGTGCTCGCCGGCATCGCTGCAATCGGTGCGCTCGACTGCGGGCCGATCGTCTGTCACGGCGCGGTGGAGAACCTCAACGACGCGTATCGGCAGACCGGCGTCGAGTTGCCACCGACGCGGCGTGTCGACGAGGTCGACGCCGATGCGATGCGGCGCGCGCTGGTGCTTGCGCCGCCGTCCGCGGCGGGCACGCCGTGGCTGCGCCGCTTCGGCGAGATGAGCGACGCCTTCGCGTCGGGATGGATGCGCTTGCGCGGCGCGCGGCGGCGACGTGCGCTCGATCGCGGCTTCGCGTTGTCTGATCACGCGGACTGGCCGGGATTGCAGTCGGCGATCGCGGCGACCGGCGCCACACGCGTGATCGTCACCCACGGCCAGGTCCCGGTGATGGTGCGCTGGCTGACCGAGCAGGGATTGCAGGCATCGGCGTTCGCCACCGAATACGATGAGGATGCTGCCGAAGCGGGCGCATGAAGGCCTTCGCGCAACTGTACGTCGAACTCGACGCGACGACGTCGACGACCGGCAAGCTCGCGGCGCTGAACCGCTACTACGCGACAGCGGGCGAGGCGGACGCCGCGTGGGCGACGTACTTCCTGGCCGGCGGCCGGCCGCGGCAGGCGGTACCGACGAAGTTGTTGCGCGAATGCACGATCGAATTCTCGGGATTGCCGGCGTGGCTGTTCGAGGAGTGCTACCAGGCGGTCGGCGATTTCGCCGAGACGGTGGCGCACGTTCTGCCGCCGCCGACGCACATCTCCGACGTCGGGTTGGCCGAATGGGTGGGACGGCTGCTACCGCTGCGCAATGCCGAACCGGAAGTCGTCAAGCGGCAACTCTTCGCGTACTGGAACGAACTCGACTGGAACGGACGCTTCCTGACGCTGAAGCTGATCGGAGGCGGTTTTCGCGTCGGTGTGTCGCGCCTGCTGGTGACGCGCGCGCTCGCCGCACACGCCGGCGTGGACGCCAAGAGCATCGCGCAGCGGTTGATCGGCTACACGCACATCGGCGGACAGCCCGATGCGCTGGCATTCCTCGCGCTGGTGGCGCCAGACACTGGCGGTCTCGGCAATCCCGGGCATCCGTATTCGTTCTTCCTCGCGCAGCAGCTCAATGTGCCGGTCGAATCGCTGGGCGACCCGCACGACTGGATCGTCGAATGGAAATGGGATGGCATTCGCGCGCAACTGGTCGCGCGCGAGGCGCAATGCTGGTTGTGGTCGCGCGGCGAGGAACTCATCACCGAGCGCTTTCCGGAATTGCAGGCGCTCGGCATGCGGATGCCGGCGGGGACGGTGATCGACGGCGAGATCGTCGTGTGGCGCGGCGATCGCGTGCAACCTTTCGCCGACCTGCAGACGCGCATCGGCCGCAAGAAGTTGACGCCGAAGATACTCGCCGACATGCCGGCGGTGCTCGTCGCCTACGATCTGCTCGAGTGGCAGGGTCAGGACTTGCGCAGCGTCGCGCAGCAGGAACGGCGCGCGCAACTGCAAGCCGCCGTGACGGCGATCGCGGATCCGGCACTCAGGCTTTCGCCGCTCGTCATGCTGGACACCTGGCGGCAATACGCGGACCTGCGCGAGCAGTCGCGCGCACGCGGCGTAGAAGGTTTCATGCTCAAGCGCCGCGATGCGCGCTACGGCGTGGGCCGCACCAAAAGCGATGGCGCGTGGTGGAAGTGGAAGGTCGATCCGATGACGGTGGACGCGGTGCTGGTCTACGCGCAACGCGGACATGGCCGTCGCGCGAGCCTGTACAGCGACTACACGTTCGCCGTGTGGGCCGACGCCGCCGAGGGCCGCCACCTGGTGCCCTTCGCCAAGGCGTATTCGGGACTGACCGATGCCGAAATCGCCCGGGTCGACGCAATCATCCGCAAGACCACCGTCGAGAAATTCGGGCCGGTGCGCAGCGTGACGCCTTCGATGGTGTTTGAGCTGGGTTTCGAGGCGATCCAGCGCTCGGCGCGGCACAAGTCAGGCATCGCCGTGCGCTTTCCGCGCATGCTGCGCTGGCGCACCGACAAGCCGGTCGACGAAGCGGATACGCTGGCGAGCCTGGCGGCGTTGCTCGGCGAGGGCGCGCGCTGACGCCGTGCAGCGGCCGCCGGACTATTCGCGCTGCGCGATGCGTATCTGCTTCGCCGCCTCCTCGAGGCGGATGTCGTCGATCTCCTGCATCACCGCAGCAAGATCGACAGGCTTTTCGACGCGAACGAAACGCCCGCTGAGCTTGGCATCCGGCGCCAACGTACCTGCTTCGTACAGCGCCCAGATCTCGTTGCCGTAGTCGGTGGCGAGGATCGACGGCTCGAAGCGCCCACAGAACTTGCGCAGGTTGTCGACGTCGCGCAACAGCATCCACTGTGCGTGATTGTTGCCGGCGGCGTCCACTGCCTGCGGCAGGTCGATGATGACCGGACCATCGGCCGCGAGCAGGATGTTGAATTCGCTCAAGTCGCCATGAATGACACCGGCGCACAGCATCCGCACGACTTCGCTTATCAGCCGCAGGTGTAGCGCAAGCGCCTCGTCCGATGTGAACTCGACGTCGTTGAGACGGGGTGCCGCAATGCCTTCTGCGTCGACGACCAGCTCCATCAGCAATACGCCAGCCAGGAAGTTGTAGGGTTTGGGTACCCGCACTCCCGCCGCGGCGAGCCGGTACAGCGCGTCCACTTCGGCGCTCTGCCAGGCCTTTTCCTGCGATTCGCGGCCGAAGCGCGTTCCCTTTGCCATCGCGCGCGCCTGGCGCGTGTTCTTGGTCTTGCGATTCTCGGTGTAGTCGACGGCCTGGCGGAAACTGCGCTTGTCGGCTTCCTTGTAGATCTTGGCGCAACGCGTTTCAGTGCCGCACTGGACGACGAACACCATCGCTTCCTTGCCACTCATCAGTTGCCGGGCGACGGAGTCGATCAAGCCATCGTCGGCGAGCGGCTGCAGCCGCTTTGGAATTTTCATGCGCCTGAATATACGCTACGGTGCCGTCTCAGCCGTGCGGCCTGGATTGCGCTGGCGCCACGCGCGCAACGCGTTGCGATAGCGCACTATCGCATCGTCATGCAAATCGAATACACAGGGATCGCAGCCGCTGCGACAGCAGTCGTCGGCATGCGGCTGCGCCGGCTCGACCGGCGGGGGGTCGGGATCGGGAGTGGGCGGCTGGGCGGGTTCAGGCGGCATCGGCTGGATTGCGCTCCTTGGCTTCATCGAAAGCTCGCATTGAGGAGGAACCATCAGCCACTAGATTGCGCTTGCAGGTGGCAAATCAACTGCTTCGGCAGGGTCGGATCACGCGAACCCGTCCTCCGTACGGCGGCAGCACTTTGCGGTGGCATGCGCACGATTCGCCTGCCGCGGCGGGTGGAAGCGATTTCGCGCCGGCTGCGGATGGCGAATCCAGCTTTCGGGTAGGAGGACGCAGCGGTTGTCGGAGCCACTAGCGCGGCTGGCGTATTGTTGTGTGTTACGGATCATCGAGTTTGCGGCCGCGCGCCGCCAGCGGCTGGCCGCAGGTCCTGCAAACGCTCATGCACGGCGGCATTGCGAGCCGCTCTGGACAACAGGAATCACGATGAAAACAGGTCTTGCGCTTGCGGCTGTTGCATTTTCACTGGTTGCGATGCCGGCACCCGCCGCGCTGAAGAAAGGCGACAAGGCGCCCGATTTCACGGCGCAGGCGTCGCTGGGCGGAAGGGTGTTCACGTTCTCGCTGGCCGACGCATTGAAGAAGGGCCCGGTGGTGCTGTACTTCTACCCGGCCGCGTTCACCGAAGGCTGCACGATCGAGGCGCACGACTTCGCCGATGCGACCGATACCTATCACGCGCTGGGCGCCACCGTGATCGGCGTGTCGCATGACGGCATCGACAAGCTGAACAAATTCTCGGTCAGCGAATGCCGCAGCAAGTTTGCCGTCGCCGCCGACGAGGACCAGCACATCATGAAATCGTACGACGCGGTGCTGACGCTGGCGCCGCGATACGCCAGCCGGACGTCGTACGTGATCGTGCCGGATGGGCACATCGTCTACGAGTACACGTCGCTCGATCCGGACAAGCACGTCGCCAACACGCTCGACGCGTTGCGTGCGTGGTCGAAGCGTACCAAATAGGCGAACGCGTCCGTCGCTCCCGCGCGCGATACCGTCATTCCCATTCACGACACCGTCGGTCCGTGCGCGGTACCGTCATTCCCGCGGAAGCGGGAAACGAGTGACGTACAACGCAACGCCACTGGGTCCCCCTTTCGCGGGGATGACGATGGGGTGTTTTCGCGTCAAGCTCGCACGCACGGCGCAACGCCGCCGTCGCGGGGATGCAGAACGCAGTATTCGCCTATCCGCGGTGCGGCGCTCACCGTGCCTGCAGGTGCGCGGGCGGCGGGGTCTTGCTACATCGGCGCCTTGATGCCGCCGTACGTGTACTGCGTCACGTAGTGCGGCGCATTGGCGGCGCCGGTCTTGAGGTTGTTCTCAACGCGTATCGCCAGTCCGCTGCGCGTGTCGATGGCGACTGCGCCGTCGTTGGTCGCGTCGTCGCTGACCATATGCGTGGCGAAGTTGGCGACCGCCACGCCATCTACGACGGAGTCCGGCAGCGGCGTGCACGAATATTCCTTCGCGTTCTTAAGGTTCTCGCGCGACTGCGCGATCGCGGCTTGCGCCGTCATCGGGCTCTTCCTCCATGTGCCGCGCGATTGAAAATACATGCTGCCGCCGACCGTGACGCCCTTGACGGTTTCGGTGCCGGCCGTGGTCGTCGTGGCATGGTCGATCGCGATTGTCTTTTCCATCGACGCCAGCACGGGCTTGCAGGCGACGGAAAGGTCAGCGCCAAACGTAGGAGCACAAAGGAAGAGTGCCGACAATGCGGCCGCAATGCGTAGCGACATGAGCGTTATCTTTCGAGGGATCGGACGCACCTATTTTAGTACTTGTGGCAGTCCTTGCGTGCACCTGGATTTTTCGGTCGTCGAATATTGACAGCGCAATCGGGCGCCGACAAAAGCGGGCGCGGCGCGAAACTTACATTCCGCGCCGCGCCGCTGCTACAACCAGCCTTGTTACATTCGGTATGGCTTCAACAATCGAAGCCGGTTACATCATTCCGTAGTAGCCGTCGACCCGGCCCGTGTAGCCCGTGTCATATTCCGGAATGCGGTCTTCCGGATACTTCGGCGCCGCATCCAGCTTGTTCTTGTCGATCGGTACGCGATAGCCGCCCAGCGACGTGTCGTACTTCAACATACTCCACGGGATCGGATAGCGGTCCGTGCCCATGCCGAGAAAACCACCGAAATCCATTACCGCGTACTGAACTTTGCCCGAGATCTTGTCGATCATCAGGTCGTCGATCGAGCCGAGCTTGTCGCCAGCCGTGTTGTAGACGGCGGTGCCCTCGACCTTGTCCGAAGAAATGACGCTTTGATTGACCATGCTGTCCTCCAATGACGGATTGTGATCCTTGCGAGATCGGTTCCCGGTGAAACCGCCGGGGCAAGGCTCTATCAGACACCGCGGACGAAGTTCGCGAAGCCAGCGCGACCCCTGTCGCGATGTGAGACAAGGATTACGGACGCCCCGTCGTCCGCGCGAAGCGGGGACCCAGCGACGTTCGGCGCACGCCGCTGGGTTCCCGCGTTCGCGGGAATGACGAAAGGACGCTGCGCGGGAATGGCCAGATCGGGCTGACGCAGGCTCTCATCCGTCGCGTGGGATGTCGGTCATCGGCCCTCAAGATTCGCCCAGCGCTCCGACGTGATTTATCAACATGTCCGGCGCCACGTTCGTCGAGCCCCTTACATACCCGAGTGCCGGCCTCCAATAAACTGATCCCATACCGAATATTCCGGTACTGCCATCGAAAGGAAACACCATGAAGACCAGCCAAACGACATTCAAACATGCGCTCCTGGCGAGCGCGATCGCCTTCGCAGTCGGCACAACGGTTGCCTACGCGAACGATACGCAGACAAACACAAATCCCGACAGGTCGTCCACGAATATGACGGGCAAACAGAAAGCGACCGCAATCGGAGCGGGTAGTGGCGCGGTAGCGGGCGCGCTGGTCGGCGGTCCGGTGGGAGCAGTGGTGGGAGCGGGCGTCAGCGCCGTAGTGGGCCATGAAGGCACGGATGCCAAGGGCCACGTGTCGGATTCGTCGATGCGTCGTCACGACAAGACGGTTTGGAAAGCGCAGACCGCGTTGAACGACAAGGGCTTCGACGTAGCGGTCGACGGCAAGATGGGACCGAATACCGAAGAGGCCGTCCGTAGCTTCCAAGGCAAGAATGGCCTTACCGCGTCGGGCGCTCTGGACGATGCCACGCTGACTGCGCTGGGCGTGAAGAGCTAACGTCGCACCTTCCGCAGTCGATTCATCAACGGCCACCGCGAGGTGGCCGTTTGTTTTTCTGCCAGCCCAGGGTGTCCACGCGCGCGATATCATCAGGCTGGCCAAGCGACTCAGTAGCATTTGCGCCGCTACGGGCACCACGGTGAAACGTGCGGTGCGCACACGGAGTTGACGTGTCTGTGCGATCAGTCCGAGCGCCGCATAGCTCCGTAGCATCAGACCGATCGATTTTGAGGGAGAGCCAGCATGGACCGTTTCACTGGCGGTTGCCGGTGCGGGGACCTCCGAATTGTGGCGTCTGGACGCCCATACCGGGTCGGCCCTTGCCACTGTCTCGATTGCCGCAAGCATCATGGGGCGCTGTTTCACGCCTCCGCGGTGTTCCCACAGGATGCGGTGACGATCGCTGGCGAAACACGCGACTACGCCGGGCGGCATTGGATCGCGGATGTGGCGGTGCGTCTCGCCGTACTTGTCTACAATTGCCGCCCTTCAGGGCGACGCGTGCTACGCGAGCGAATAGCCCGCGCACGATCATGGCCTCGTTAACCGGCGATCAACAAGCGCCCCTACGTGCCAGCGACGCGGCTTCGCCCTGGCTTGCGCAGCAGGTCGACCCGGATCTGCTGTGTCAGCTTGACGCCATCCGCGCCACGATGCAACTC
>JBDTJK010000264.1:0-7841 GCA_039935875.1 Casimicrobiaceae bacterium | reverse complement strand
GAACGCGATATTTGGACGTGGTCTTTTCCACCAGCAGAAAATCGTCGTCGAGCGTGTACCGCGTCCACAGGTTCCAGTCCTCGAGCTGGTCCATGTCCTCCGCAAAGCCGCCATGCCGCTCGTACAGACAGCGATGGAACAACACCGCCTGGATCGGCAGGAAATTGTGATGCCACAGCGTCAGGCGATCGAATGGCTGGCGATGCACCGCCGCGTGCGCAACCTCGTCGAACGCGGCGTTGGCGCGATCGGTGACTTCGGTGCGCGTCTCCCATGCGATGCCGTAGGCGCCACGCACGCCGGCGGCGAACGCCGCTTCGATCAGCACTTCGAGGTGATCGGCGAAGAACACGTCATCGTCATCCAGGAAGTTCAGCCATTCGCCGTGCGCGCGCGCAAGCGCGAGATTGCCTGCGCGTGCGCGTCCGACGCGCTCGCCGGTGGCGACGTAATCGATTGTCAGCCGATCGCGAAACGACTCGACGACGTCGGCTGAGCGGGCGGGACCGTCCTCGACTACGACGACCTCGATATTCGGCCATGTCTGGTTGGCGACCGACTGCAGAGCCTGCGTCAGCCACGCGGGGCGGTCGACCGTGCGGATCAGCACTGAAATCAGCGGTTCATTCTCACGCGGTGCCTCGCGCAGCGAGCGAAATGTGACGAACGCGCCCTCGCGTCGCTGCTCGTAGTTCCATCCCGAGAAATGCGGCGCGAAACCAGGCGTGGCGGCGACCGCGGTGCGATGGAAGTATCGCCAGCGCGACAGGAAGTCGCGCAGCGCACGAATCATTCCGCGCCGGCGACCGGCGAAATCCTGCGGCGCGAGAATCTCCGCGCCGACCAGCGCCAGACCACGGATCGTCTTGCTGCTGCCGCCGAAGCGCGCACGCAGGCACAGGTTGGTGCGCACGCCGCCAATCGCCTGCAGTGGCTTCACTTCGTCGGCGACGGTGTACGTGCGGTGCACGACGGCGGCGCGGGGAACGTAGCGCAGCAGGAAGCCGCGTGCGCGCAGCCGCCAGGACAGGTCGACGTCCTCGCCGTACATGAATAACGCGGCGTCGAATCCACCCACCGCGTCGAACGCGCTACGCCGCAACAGCGTGGCCGCACCGCTGACCCACGGCACTTCGAGCGTCACCGGGTCGTAGGCCTTCGGATGCTCGTAAGGGATCTGGCGCATTTCCCACGCCGCCACGCTTGGATCGTCGTTTACGGCTGCGGCGATCAGGCGGGCGACGGCGCCGGGTTCGACGATGCAGTCCTGGTTGATGATCCACAGCCACGGCGCGCTGCCGCGCAGCGCATTGGCGTTGTGCCCCGCGCCGAAGCCGACGTTGGTGGCGGAATGCTCGACACCGATTTGCGTGAACACGCTTCCTGCGAGCGCCGGCAGCGTGCGGATCGCCGCGCTGTGGTCCGCGTCGTCGCTGTTGTCATGCAGGTGAACTCGCAGGTCGAGGCCATTCGCCTGTTCGGCGATGCTCGCAAACAGGCGTTGCAGGACGTCGAGGACGGGTCGATAGACAACGACACTGACATCAACTGCGGTCACGAAGCGCCCGTTTCAGCAGATACCGCTGCAGCAGGCCGGGCATCCGCACGAACACGGCGTGCACGCCGGCGAGCACGCGGTTGTCGCGTTCCAGCCGCTCGATGGCGGCCTTCAGTTCGGCGACATCCGCGGCGAGCTTCGTGTTCCACGCATGCGCGCCGACGAGCTCACCGGTGGCACGCACGAGTTCGCGACGAAACATCCGTCCGTCGAGATTGGCTGCGACAAGCGACGTCAGCGCATCGGCGCCAGAATCGCCGTCGGCTTCGTCAGCGGGTTGCGCGAAACGTGCGTACAGCGCGTCGAAGGCCTGGGTCATCGTCGCAAGCGGCGGTATGCGCAGCGGATCATGGGTATCGATCGTCGATTTTACCTGCGCCCATTCGTCTGCGCCCGCGGCCGCAGTCACGCGCGCGACGAGCGCCGCCACGTCGTCGGCGGAACAGCCAGCGTTGAGAATCCAGCCACCGCCGAGACGCTTGACCCGCTCGCCCAGCGCGCCTGCCGCGGGCACGATCACGGGCCGCCCGGCCGCCCATGCTTCGGACAGCGCATAGCTGAAACTCTCCGGCAGGCGATTCGCAAACAGCACGATGCCGACGCCGTAGGCATCGAGCAGTGCTGGCAGCTGATGCTCCTCGTATGCGCCATGTACGTACAGTTCGCGCGGCGTGACCCATCCGGGCTCGATGCGGCTGTCGGTGTAGCCGATGACGACCAGCGACGCGTCGCTTGCGGCCAGCGCATGGCCGAGTGCCGCCAGCTCGTGGCTGCCCTTGTGCGGTCCGATCGCGCCGATGATGCCGATGCGCGTGGGCCGCGTGCCGGCGTGGAAATCCGCAGCGATGCCCGGGAGCGCGACGGTCGCGGCGTCTGCTGCGCGGCCGATGCCTGGTGCGACGCATTCGATGGCGATGCCCGGAAAATGCTGGCGTACCAGCGCCCCGATGTATTCCGATGGCACGATCACGCACGCCGCGTCGGCCAGCAAAGCGGCGACGCGCGGGTGATCCGCGGCATCGGGCGCGAGGTCACCGTCGAACGCGCCCGGCGCGACGAAGGCGATGTCGTGCAGCGTGACGACATACGGCATTGCGACCGCCGCGCGCACGCGCTCCAGCACGTGTGCGCATTCCTGCGTTACGCCGTGCAGGTGCAGCAGCGTGATTCCACTGCTCGCGAGCCACCGTGCGAGCCGCGGTCCGTTCGCTGGTGCGGCGTAGTAGCGCCCCGCGGGCGCGTGCTCGACGACGCCGGCGGCCGCATGCCATATCCAGTGGCGGGCGGCGGTGGCCGCTGCGAGGTCGCGGATGTAGCGGTCCGCCCCGCCGCCTTCGGCCGAAGTGACGTGCAGCACCGCGATCGCCGGCATCGGGGGTCAGCGGCTGTTGCGCGTGAACAGAATGTCCGACACCGCGTGACCGAGGGCGAGGCCCCGGGTTTCGAACTTGGTCTGCGGTCGCCACGCCGGGCGTGGCGCAAAGCCTGTCGCGGAATTGGCAAGCAACGGCTCGGCGGCGAACACCGCCAGGATTTCGTCCGCGTACTCCTGCCAGTCGGTTGCCGCGTGCAGGTAACCGCCGCTGGCGACGCGCAGCGCGAGCTGGTGCACGAATGCAGGTTTGAGCAGGCGCCGCTTGTGGTGACGCTTCTTCGGCCACGGATCGGGAAAGTACACGTGCACGCCGGCCAGCGAACCGGACGGAATCATGTCCGCGACGACTTCGACTGCGTCGTGGCGCACGATGCGCAGGTTGCACAGCCCTAGCGCGTCGATCCGCGCCAGCAGGCTGCCGACGCCAGGGTCGTGCACGTCGACGGCGATGTAGTCGATGTCCGGGTGTGCCGCAGCAATTTGTGCGGTCGTCTCCCCCATGCCGAACCCGATTTCGAGCACGACGCTCGCGTGGCGCCCGAACACCGCTGCGAAATCGAGCGGCACGCGGAGATGATCGATGCAATAGCGCGGTGCGAATTCGTGCAAGGCGCGCTTTTGCGACGGCGACTGGCGTCCTGCGCGGCGCACGAAGCTGCGCACCGGCCGATGCGCGGCGGCGTCTGCGGAAGGCGGAACGTCCGTCATCAGCTATCGGCGCGCGGCGCGCGGACGAAACACCGGATCGCCGAGCTTGCGCTGCTGCACCCGGTCCTGCGTCTCGCCCATCGCCGTGTAGACGATCGAGAGCGTATCGGCGTCCTGCCATGTGATCGCGGCATCCGACCACGAAGGTGCAGGCTTCCACGCAGCGGATTCGCCGACGCCGTCGCGCGCGACCTGCCACAACGCGACTTCGTTGCCGCACTCGCGCACACAGAAATCCGCGGTCACCAGATGGCGGCTGTCGGGCGCCAGGACCGGCTCGGCGGGGAGGTCGAACTTGCGCCCGTTGCCGCGCATCAGCAGGACGTACGTCGTGCGGTCCTCGCGCGTGACGGCGACGACCACCGCGTCGATCGGGCTGAAGTTGTCCCACAGGCTGTACGAGGTGCCACCCTGCAGGTCTTCGGTATCGGTGAAGGTTACGGCACCCGTTGGAAACAGCGAGATTTTCAATGCGTTGCCGCGGCGCACCGCAAGACCGGGCAATCGCTTCAACTGTTGCGCTTCGATCAGCCGGTTGCATTGCGCGGTGTCGCTGGCATCGGTGCACCACTGCACGACTTCTTCGCGCGAAGGCGGTGTCGCATCGGCGGCGATTGCACATGCCGCGGCGATCGTCGCGAGCAGCGCGTGCGCAAGCAGGCGCCGTCCGGTCATCCGATCAGGCCGGATGTCGGCGAGCTTGGACTGCCCGCATACAGCTTGCGCGGCATGCGTCCCGACAGGAACGCTTCGCGGCCGGCGACGACGGCCATGCGCATCGCGTTCGCCATGCGCACAGGATCTTCCGCCTTGGCGATCGCGGTATTCATCAGCACGCCCGCGCACCCGAGTTCCATCGCGATCGCCGCGTCGGATGCGGTGCCCACGCCCGCGTCGACCAGCACCGGGACCTTGGCGTGCTCGAGGATCAGGCGCAGGTTCCAGGGATTGAGGATGCCCATGCCGGATCCGATCAGCGACGCGAGTGGCATGATCGCGACGCAGCCGATGCCTTCCAGGTCGCGCGCGACGATGGGATCGTCGGACGTGTAGACCATCACGTCGAATCCCTCCGCCACCAGCGTTTCCGCCGCCTTCAGCGTCTGCCGCACATCGGGGAACAGCGTGTCCTTGTCGCCCAGCACTTCGAGCTTGCACAGCGGATGGCCGTCGAGGAGTTCACGGCCGAGGCGCAGCGTGCGCACCGCGTCATCGGCGGTGTAGCACCCCGCGCTGTTGGGCAGGTACGTGAACTGCGCGAGCGGCAATGCGTCGACCAGGGATGGCGCGTCAGCCTGCTGGCCGATGTTGGTGCGGCGTACCGCGACGGTGACGATTTCGGCGCCCGAAGCGACGACAGCCTCGCGGGTCTGGTCGAAATCGCGGTACTTACCGGTGCCGACCAGCAGGCGCGAGCGATAGGCGCGCCCGGCAATGACCAGCGGGTCGGCGACGAGGGGACGATCGGTGGTGGTGTTCATGGCGGAATTTTACTCCGCCACGCGTCACCCGCCGCCGACGGCGCCGACGATCTCGAGGTGGTCGCCGTCGATGATGATGGTCTGTGCGTGGCGGCTCTTCGGCACGATCTCGCCGTTGCGCTCGACCGCGATGCGCTTGCCGGCGATGCCCAGTGCCACGACGACGCTCGCCACCGTAGCTCCCCCCGGGACGCTGCGCGCCTCGCCGTTGATGCGCACGTGCAGCGCCACGGTGCCTGCCAGATGCGCCGCGTCGCTCATGAGCGGTAGCGCTGCATCGCTGCGCGCAGGAATGCGAGCTGGGCCTTGAAACGCGTGCACCCGTCGCAGGCGCGCAGGTGCATCCGCAGCATCCAGCGGCGCAGCGGCGGAACGTCGCTATCCTGCATCCGCGAGATCAGGCGCGACGCTTGCTTGCACGAAAGCATGTGTCCCACCAGATGCGAAAGCTTCACGGCGTGCCTCGTCGGACGTCAGCGCACGGCGACGCCTGCCGCGAACCAGTGCCGTTCGAGACATTGGCGCAGCGATACCCGGGCACGATAAAGGATGACCCACAGATTATTCGCGGTAATCCGCAATTCCTTACAGATTTCGTCGGATTCGAGCTCCATCACTTCGCGCATCATGAACACGCGGCCGGTGTTGGCGGGCAGTTTTTCGAGGCAGAAGTCCATCACGTCGAAGAACTGGCGGCGATCCAGCGCGGCGACCGGGTCTCCCCAGTCGGCAGGTGGGGCGTCCCAGGCCCCGTTGCGCTTGAACAGCCCGTCGAAGTCGTCGAGGTCGGTCTCCTCCTCCAGCGAGGCCATCAGCAGTGGCTCGCGCTGGCGCCGTCGGATCGTGTCGACGATCTTGTGCTTGAGGATGCCGGTGAGCCACGTCTTCAGCGTCGACGTGCCGCTGAAGCCCGGCTCCGCGGTCAATGCCGCGAGCAGCGTTTCCTGCACCGCATCCTCGGCGGCGTCGCGGTCGCGCAGCTGCAACTGCGCCACCCGCAGCAGGTAGCCGCGGTGGGTTTCACATTCGGTGGAAAAGGAAGGAGTCTGCATCGTGCGCCGCGGCCTTGCCGCATGGTAACGAAGTATCGGCGATAGTGCTGCATGCGTGCGCCGGAAAGTGAACACGCGACGATCCACGCAGCCCCCGACCGCGCGAGTGCGATGCCGAGCATCGTCCGCTCGACGTGGCTGTAGGGCGGACCGGCGGATCGCACCAGCATCGGCCTTATGCATCGCGTATGCGCATTCCTTCGGTTGATCGAGCCGATCCGGCGCTATCGCTGCTGACGTTGATTGGCCATCGCCAGCAACGCAAGTCCCGCCGCGATGGCCAGCATCCCGGAGAACTCCGCCGTATTGGGCCGCTCGCCGATCTGGATCCACGCAGCGAGCACGCCGACCGCGGGAACGGCAAGGGAACCCATTCCGGCAATTCCCGCAGGCAGTTTGTCGAGCACGTACAGCCACAACAGCCACGCCAGGCCGGTGCCGAGGAACGCGGTGTAGATCACTGCACCGACGAGGTAACCGTTGATGATCACCGGCGGCGACGGGACCAGTACCGCGACGATCACGAGCGCGAGCGCCCCGAACAACATTTGCCACGCCGTCAGTGAAAGCAGGTCGACCTGGAAGCGCGCGCGCAGCTTCTTGACGACGATAGCGCTCGCGCCCCACGATAATCCCGAGGCGATGGCGAGCGTCTCGCTTGCAAATGACGCGTGTGATTTCCATGGTTCGAGAATCAATATCAGCCCGCCGAACGCGATCGCCACTGCGAGCCATTGCCAACTACGCAACCGCTCGCCCAGCAGCGGCCACGCGAGCAGCAGGATCCAGAAGGGCATCGTGTAGCTCAGCACCGCCGTCTTGCCGGCCGCGCCGCTCACCAGCGCCCATTGGCTAAGACCGGTGAAGCCGGCGGTTTGCAGCATGCCGAGCAACAGCGTCCAGCCTGGCGCCACGAGACGCAGCGGCTGCCTGCGCCACACCAATGCCACGAACAGCGACAGCGCACCAAACACGGTACGCAGTGCGGCGAACTCGAATGGCCCGGCGTAGTTTCCCGCCAGCTTCATGACCACCCAGGTATAACCCCAGATCAGCGACAAAATCGCGAGCGCGATCACGGCGCGAGTTGCAGGGGCGGAGGAACGATTCAAGCGATTGCGATGGGTAACGGGAGGCGAAGGTTGCGCCGCACATTATCCGCCCGCTGCGACGCGCATGCCGTTTTCCAAAACGCGGGTGTACCCAAACCGCCGGGCGAATCGTGTGAATGCCTGCATGACGCAGTGCAGGGGAAATCACGACGATTGCATCATTGGCAACGGTCACGGCGCAAGCTTGCACCCTCTCGAAAAAGCACGTTTACGCACGGGGACGAAGTCGATACAATCGGCCGCAAGACGATATATCGGGTTTTCCTCGCCGGCCGACAAGAGGCGGCGAGCGCAGCGCGAGGCTTCGACCGCGCGCCGCAGCAGGAGTCGCAAATAGTCATCAGTGGAGAGATCGCAGTCGAAGAAGTCGAGCGATCGAGTGCCGTGCTTTGCCGACAAGGAGGAATACCGATGGCCACGTCAAGTTCGATCGATGCGGGACAACCGTCCGCCTGGTACATGAATCGCTGGTGGCAGATGGTGCTGGGATTCGTCGCCATGATGTCGATCTCGAGTCCGCAATACACGTGGACGCTGTTCATCCATTCGCTCGAA
>JBDTJK010000263.1:0-2969 GCA_039935875.1 Casimicrobiaceae bacterium | reverse complement strand
ACGAACTCGGCCTCGCCAAGGTGCGCGCCGCACATCCGGACATCCGCTGGACGCCGCTGGATCTCGCATCGGCTGATGCGCTGATCGCACAGGTCGACGATGCGCGGGCTGACTACGCGATCGTCTCCTCGACCGACGTTGCGCTGGCGCGCAACGTGCGGCTGTCGTTCGACATCGCGTTTGCAGCGGGTCCCGCGCGGGAACTCGCCTGGGCGGTTCCTGCGAGCGCCGGCAAGCTGCGCGCACGGCTCGACGCGTACATCGAGCGCGCCCGGCGTGACGGCACGCTGGCGCGGTTGCTCGAGCGCTATTTCGCGCCGGCGAATAACCTCGGGCGGCCTGACGCCGGCGCGCTGCACGATCGAATGGAGTCGACACTCCCTGGCCTGCGCAAGTATTTCCAGGAAGCGCAGGACGACAGCGGCTTCGACTGGCGGTTGCTGGCCGCCATCGCCTACCAGGAGTCGCAGTGGGAGACGGACGCCACCAGCGAGACGGGCGTGCGCGGCATCATGCAGTTCACCGAGGACACGGCGAAACAGGTGGGACTCGGCAACCGGCTCGACGCCCAGAGCAGCATCATCGCCGCCGCACGCTACCTGCGTAGCCTGCGCGACAAGCTGCCGAAGCACATTACCGAACCCGATCGCACGTGGATGACGCTGGCCGCATTCAACATCGGCCTCGGACACCTGGAGGACGCGCGCGTGCTCACGCAGCGAATGAAGGGCAATCCCGACCTCTGGAGCGACGTGCGCAAGGCGCTGCCGCTGCTGGCCGAGCCGGAGTACTTCGGACGCGCGAAGCTCGGCTACGCGCGTGGCGGGATGCCGGTGGCATTCGTGCAGCGCGTGCGTGCGTACTACGACATCCTCGCGCGCTCGCTGGCGCCGCATTCGCCGCGCCTGCGCTCATTGACCTATGGAACACTTGCCGGTCCATAAGCCCATGTTATAACTAATTTTTCAGTCATATTCGGCAGCTCGCTGGGTGCGGCGTCAAGCCGCCGCCGGCGTCCAAGTGGCGGTCGCCTAACATTCGCCGATGATTACCGCTCGCCGCTCGTTGCATCTACTGGTCACCACGCTGGGGTTGTCGGTCGTACTGTGCGGTGCGCATGCAGCGACGCCTGTGCCCGAGGTCGCGCTCGACGCACTGACCTCGCCGGAACTGGTCGCACGCATCAACGGCGGCAGCACGACCATCCTCCTGCCGATCGGCGGTACCGAACAGAACGGACCCTACATGACGCTCGGCAAGCACAATGCGCGCGTCGTCGAACTGGCGACGCGCATTGCGCAGCGCCTCGGCAACGCAATCGTTGCGCCGGTGATTGCCTACGTTCCCGAGGGCAGCATCGCGCCGCCGACGCAGCACATGCGCTATGCCGGCACGATCAGCGTGCCGGTGCCGGTATTCGAGGCGACTCTCGAGTCGGCCGCACGCAGCTTCCGCGCTGCGGGATTCAAGGACATCGTGTTCCTCGGCGACCACGGCGGCTACCAGCCGAGCCTGGCGCGCGTGGCAGCGCGCCTCGACAAGGAATGGTCGGCGTCCGCGGTGCGTGTGCACGCGATGCCCGACTACTATCGAGCGTCGAGCAGCGCGTGGAACAGGACGCTGCAAGCGCGTGGTTATAGCGCTGCCGAAATCGGCCTGCATGCGGGGTTGGCCGATACTGCACTGTCGATGGCGGCCACGCCGTGGGTCGTGCGCGCCGATGCCTTGCACCGAGCGCGGCAGCCGGCCGCGGGACGCGGCGTGCAAGGCGATCCGGCACGTGCGAACGCGGAGCTCGGTGCGCTCGGTGTCGACGCAATCGTCACCGCAACCGTTATGGCAATACAACAGGCGGTTGCGCGCCACTGATGCGCGAGCGCCGGACACCTGGCAAAGGAAAGCCTTGAACCACAAATTCGTCGTCTCCCTGTCCGCCTGCCTGCTCGCCGCCACGCAGGCGCTGGCGCAACCGGCCGCCAGTGTGCCCAGCGTGACAACCATCGCTGGCATGCCGCCGGTGATCGACGCGCACAACCTGTACAGCGAGGCCGGCGCGGGCAAGTACGCGCCCGCGACCGCTGGGGCACTGTCGCGCGTGTATGTGCCCAATGTACGTTCCAACGATGTCTACGTGATCGATCCTGCGACGATGAAGGTCGTCGACAGGTTCAAGGTCGGCTACAACCCGCAACACGTCGTGCCGTCGTACGACCTGAAGACGCTGTGGGTCGCCAACAATGCCGAGCACCGCACCGACGGCAGCCTGACGCCGATCGACCCGGCGACTGGCAAGGCCGGCACGCCGATCGCCGTCGACGATCCTTACAACATGTATTTCACGCCGGATGGACGTTCGGCCATCGTCGTCGCGGAGGCGCACAAACGGCTCGACTTCCGCGATCCCCACACGATGAAGCTGCAGTCGTCGCTGGCGACCCCCGATTGCGGTGGCATCAACCACGCGGACTTCTCGATCGACGGTCGCTACGCGATCTTCACCTGCGAGTTCCAGGGAAGCCTCGCCAAGATCGACATGGTCGAACGCAAGGTCGTCGGCTACCTGAAGCTGTCGAAGGGCGGCATGCCGCAGGACGTGCGCATTTCGCCCGACGGACGCGAGTTCTTCGTCGCCGACATGCTCGCCGACGGCGTGTTCATCGTCGACAGTGCCACGTTCAAGGAAACCGGTTTCATCAAGACCGGCATCGGCACGCACGGCCTGTATCCGAGCCGCGACGGCCACAAGCTGTACGTGACCAACCGCGGGTCGAATCATGTGCACGGGATGAAGGGTGGCAAGGGCAGCGTGTCGGTAGTCGACTTTGCAACTCACCACATCGACGCCAACTGGCCGATTCCCGGCGGCGGCAGCCCCGACATGGGCAACGTCAGCGGCGACGGCAAGACGTTGTGGTTGTCAGGCAGGTACGACGACGTCGTCTATGCGTTCGACACCACCAGCGGCGCCG
>JBDTJK010000262.1:0-8946 GCA_039935875.1 Casimicrobiaceae bacterium | reverse complement strand
GTGTCGAGATGCCGCCGCAGGTAGCGCGCCGCAGCGAGTGCGATCGCCACTGCGGCCAGCATCACGGCAACCAGCGACGCCAGCGACAGGAAGTTTTCCGCGCGTTCGAGCGTCTGCTTGACCTCGGGCTGCAGGTCACGCACGTTTTCCATGCGCTGCCCCGGCTGCAACGCGCCGCGCAGCCAGCCGATGTAGCTGTCGAGGCGCGACTGCGCGCCATTGTCGGCCACCAGCAATCGCCAGGTCGCCCGATTGCCCGGCTGCAGCAGATGGGTTGCCGGCAAATCCGCCGCGTTGATCAGGATGCGCGGACCTCCGGTGAGCATCCCGCTCGCGACCTCCGGTTCCTGCAATACGATTGCACCTACGTCGAAGGTCGCATCGCCGAGCGTGACGCGCTGGCCGACCGCGAGCTGCAGTCGCTGTGCCAGGCGCGCATCGGGCCACGCGATGCCGGGTGCCGGTACGCCGCTGGCTGTCCTGCCGGCGGGGTCGGCGCCTTGCGCGAGCGTGATCGATCCGCGCAGCGGATAGCCTTCGACGACCGCCTTCACTGTCGACAACACGGGCGGCGCATTCGCGCCGTCCTTTGCCACCATGCTGTTGAAGCGCACCACCGGCGACACCGCAAAGCCACGCGAACGCGCAGCGTCGGCGAAAGCGTCGGGCAACACCCGATCCGCGGAAATCATCAGGTCGCCGCCCAGCAGCAGGTTCGCTTCGCGCGTCAGCGCCGACTTCACGCGGTCCGCGAAGAAACCCACTGTTCCGACGCTCGCCACGGCAAGCACGATCGCTGCGATCAGCACGTCGAGTTCGCGTGCGCGCAAGTCCCGCAGCAGCATCCGCCAAGCGAGGCGCAATGTGGCCATCGCGTCAGGCCGCCAGGCCGGCGTCGCTGCGCGTATCGCTGACCAACCTGCCGCCTGCCAGCGAGAGCCGCCGCGCGCACCGCGATGCGAGCGTTGCTTCATGGGTGACGAGCACCAGCGTCGTGCCGTTCTCGCGATTGAGGCTGAACATCAGGTCGGCGACCTCGTTGCCGGTCACCTCGTCGAGGTTGCCGCTGGGCTCGTCCGCCAGCAACAGTATCGGATCGCTCGCGAATGCGCGCGCGATTGCCACCCGCTGCTGCTCGCCGCCCGACAGCTGGCGCGGGTAATGCGTGATGCGATGTGCGAGTCCGACGCGCGCGAGCCACTCGCGTGCAATGGCCCTGGCGCTGGAGTTGCCGGCGAGCTCGAGCGGCAGCATCACGTTTTCGAGCGCGGTCATCGCAGCCAGCAACTGGAACGACTGGAACACGAAGCCGACAGCGCGCTGGCGCAATGCGGCACGCTCGTCCTCATTCAGCGCCGACAGCTGCTCGCCGTCGATCCACACGTCGCCGGAAGTGGGCAAGTCGAGCCCCGCGAGCAAGCCCAGCAGCGTCGTCTTGCCCGATCCCGAAGCGCCGACGATGGCGACAGTTTCGCCGCGCGAGACCGTGAACGTCACATCGTCAAGGATTTTCAGCGGTGCATCGCCACTGGCGACGGTCTTGGTCAGCGACTGCGTGCGAAGGAGTGACATCGGCGAGGAGCGCGCGCGTGGCGCAGTAGGTAGGCGGATTCTACAAGCGCCGCGAGTCCCGCATCGGTGGCCTTACAATTGCCGCCATGACACGAACTTTGCGCAGCTGCCTCGTCGCCATTGTCGCATTCGCGCTGGCGACCACGGTTGTCGCCGCCGACAAGCGCGCGACGATCCTCATCGTTGGCGATTCGATTTCCGCTGGCTACGGGCTGCCCGCCGGCTCCGGTTGGGCATTCCTGCTGGCGCAGCGGCTTGCCGCTCAGCACTATGCCTACGATGTGGTCAACGCCAGCATCAGCGGCGACACAACCGCTGGCGGGCGCGCGCGATTGCCTGCGCTGCTCGCGCAGCATCACCCCGCGATTGTCGTGATCGAACTGGGCGGCAACGACGGCCTGCGTGGTGGCGATCTTGCCGCGACACGCGCCAACCTCGTTTCGATGCTTGATGCAGTGGTCAAGGCGCGCGCCAGGCCGCTGTTGATCGGCATGCAGCTGCCACCCAATTACGGCAGCGCCTACACATCGCAGTTCGCGACGCTGTACACCGATGCCGCCCGCCGCCACCACGTTGCGCTGGTGCCGTTCTTCTTCAAGGGATTCGCCACCCAAAGCGAGCTGTTCCAGGCCGACCGCATCCATCCGACAGTGGCCGCGCAGCCGAGGCTGCTCGACAACGTTTGGCCGCTGCTGCAGCCGATGCTGGCGAAGCCGCGCTGATGCGCTTTGCGCGCAACGTCGCCGGCGTCGCCGATGTCGCGCGCTTCGCCGACCGGCTGGACGTGCGCAGCCCGTCGGAATTCGCACTCGACCATGTGCCGCGCGCGCTCAATGCCCCGGTGCTCGATGACAGCGAGCGTACCCGGATCGGCACGCTGCACGCACAGGTTTCGGGATTCGCGGCGCGCAGGGCGGGCGCCGCGCTGGTCTCGCGCAACATTGCGCATATCATCGACACGCTGGCGCATGACAAGCCCCTGGACTGGGCGCCGCTCGTCTACTGCTGGCGCGGTGGCCAGCGCTCGCGCGCGCTGGCGCACGTGCTCGGTGAAATCGGCTTCGGCGCCGTGCAGCTCGAGGGCGGCTATCGTGCCTGGCGCCGCCACGTGCTGGAAAACCTGGCCACGCTGCCGCAGTCGGTGCGCATCGTCGTGGTCTGCGGCCTGACGGGCTCGGGCAAGAGCCGGCTGATCGCCGCGTTGCACGCCGCGGGTGCGCAGGTGCTCGACCTCGAAGGCCTGGCCAACCACCGTGGGTCGCTGCTCGGCGACGCCCCTGAGGGTCCGCAGCCGTCGCAGAAGCACTTCGAAACCACGATCTACGATGTGTTGTCGACGTGCGACCGCGGCCGTCCGCTGTTTGTCGAGTCGGAGAGCAAGCGGATCGGGCGCTTGCAGATTCCTGAAATGCTGCTCGCCACGATGCGCACGGCGCCGTGCATCCGCATCGACACGGCGCTGCCGCTGCGAGTGGAGATACTGCTCGAGGACTATGCGCATTTCCGGCGCGCACCCGGGCTGCTCAACGAACGCGTTGCGCCGCTGGCAATATTGCACGGCAAGCAGACGATCGAGCGCTGGCAACAGGCGTCGTCCGCGGGCGAGTTTGCGTCGCTTGCCGAAGAACTGCTGACGCTGCATTACGACCCCAGCTACGCGCGCTCGATCGACCGCAATTTCGTGCGCTTGGCCAGCGCAGACTCGATTGCGCCGCGCAGCGCACACCCGGCGGCGTTCGCAGTCCTTGCGCAGCAGGCCATTGCCGCCGCCGACCGGCTGACGCAAACCAGCGAGTAAAACCATGGACTTTGCCTTTCGCCTCGTCAATGTGTTCGCTGAGACGTCGCTCGGCGGCAACCCGCTGTGCGTGTTCGAAAACGCCGAGGGGCTCGACGACACCACGATGCAGGCGCTGGCGCTGCAATTCAACCTGTCGGAGACGACGTTCCTATTCCCTTCGACCCGCGCCAGTGCGCGTGTGCGCATCTTCACGCCGACGTTCGAAATGCCGTTCGCCGGCCACCCGACACTCGGCAGTGCCCATGTCGTGCGTGCGTTGCGCGGCGGCGGCGACGATGTCACGCTGGAGATGCGTGCCGGTGTCATTGCGGTGTCGGCCGCCGGCGATCGCTGGACGCTAACGGCCAATGCGCCGAAGTCGCGCCCATGCGCCGCCAGCCCCGCCGAATTGGCCGCGATGTTGGGACTTGCAGGGGCCGACATGGGTGCTGACGCGCTATGGGTCGACACCGGATCGGACCAGCTGGTGGTGCCGTTGGCATCGTTTGCCGCCGTACGACGGGCCGCTCCGGAAGCCACCGCGATGCGCCGCTGCGCGAGCAACGGCACGCGCGCAATGGCCTACGTGTACGCGCGCGATGGCAACCATGTGCTCGCCCGCTTCTTCTTCCCCAAGCATGGCTCGGTGATCGAGGACCCGGGGACCGGCTCCGCGTGCGCCAACCTGGGCGGCTGGCTGCTGGTGACCGGCGCCGCGCTGCCACAAACGATCGAGATCGACCAGGGCGAAGCGGTCGGACGCCCCTGCAGGCTTGCGTTGGCGGTCAGCGCGGCACAGTCGATCCACGTCGGTGGCCGCGTGATCGACATCGGCCAAGGCGCGATCACACTCTAGCGCTACGGCGCGCCGCACAGCGGCACAGGCAGCAATACGCCGTTACATTCCAGGCCGGCGTCACGCGTCAACAGCGCGCGATACTTGCACGTTGTCCGTACCAGCCCATCGTCACGGAGTTCCCGCAATGCCCTGCAGATTCTGGATCGCCTGTGCACTGGCGACAATGATCGAGGCGCCAGCGCTGGCGCTTGGCGCGTCCGGTGGACAGCCGCTGGGTGTCGACGACGCGCGTTTGTTGCTGACCCGCACCGGTTTTGGCGCGACGCCGACCGAAGTCGCGGATTTCGCGCGTCTAACCCGCCATGCCGCGGTCGATCGCCTGTTGAGTGCCACCATCACGCATGCAGTGACGCCGCCTCCGCCCGCGCTGAACGCGGCCACGCTGATGCAACGGCCCGATCGCAATGCGTCGGAAGACGACCGCAAGGCGGCCCGCCGCCAGCAGCGCGAGGCCGACCAGGCGTTGCGCGGATGGTGGCTGCGCGAGATGCTGGTTACGCCGTCGCCACTGACCGAGCGCATGACGCTGTTCTGGCACGGCCATTTCGCGACCAGCGTGCAGAAGGTCCGCCGCGCGCCGCTGATGTACCGGCAGAACGTCACGCTACGCGCCAACGCGGTGGGCAACTTCGCGACGCTGCTGCATGCGGTGAGCAAGGATCCCGCGATGCTGATCTACCTCGACGGCGTGCAGAACCGAAGTGGGCATCCGAACGAGAATTTCGCGCGCGAAGTGATGGAATTGTTCACGCTCGGCGAAGGCCACTACAGCGAGACGGACATCAAGGAGGCCGCGCGTGCGTTCACCGGCTGGAGCATCGAACGCACCAGCGGTGACTACATGTGGCGCCCGCGCCTGCACGATGATGGCGGCAAGACGATATTC
The DNA here is from genome assembly GCA_039935875.1 of Casimicrobiaceae bacterium. Classification (GTDB taxonomy): domain Bacteria; phylum Pseudomonadota; class Gammaproteobacteria; order Burkholderiales; family Casimicrobiaceae; genus VBCG01. Next base: position 3,849 of record JBDTJK010000262.1, on the reverse strand, counting down.
GGCCACAGCGGCAATTTCGACGGCGACGGCGTGCTCGACCTGATCCTCGCGCGCCCTGAGACTGCGCAATTCATCACTACCGAGCTATGGCATGAATTCATTTCGCCCGATGCCGACGCCACCGAAGTCGCGCGCATCGCAACCGGCTTCCGCGCGTCGGGCTACGACATCAAGACGGTGCTGCGCGCGCTGTTCGAAAGCGACGCGTTCTATGCGCAGGCGTCTCGCGCGACGCTGGTGCGATCGCCCGTCGATGTCGTCGTAGGTACGCTGCACACGCTCGACATGCTGCCCTCCGGCACGCTCGTTTACGCCGTCGCCTGCGCCGGCATGGGACAGAACCTGTTCGCGCCACCCAACGTCAAGGGCTGGCCGGGCGGGGATGCGTGGATCAATTCCAGCACGCTGCTCGCGCGCAAGCAGTTCCTCGCGCGGATTACGCGCGCCGACAATTTTGGCGCTGCGCCGGCAATGAATGCGCGACTGCCGGTCGATGGCACGCAGCGCGAAGCATCGTTCGACGCGGCGCGCTGGGCCAATGCGATTGCACCTGCTGCCGGCACCGAGGCACGCGCACGCGCATTGCGCGTGCTGCTGCCGACTGCGGCCGTGGACGGTGACAAGATCACCGGCGAGCTGCCGAATGTCGTGCGAACCGCGATGCAGGACCCTTCCTACCAGCTCGAATGAGCGAGGCCACGATGAACCACAATGCAGTCAACGGATTGTCGCGACGCCGGTTCATTGGCTCGACGCTGGCGTTTGCGGCTACCGCGGCCGGCGCTGGCGCCAGCGTCGCCTTCGCCGATTCGCCACCCATGCGCGCGCGGTACTCCAACCTGCTGTTGCTGATCGAGCTGAAGGGCGGCAACGACGGTTTCAATACGCTGGTGCCGTACACCGACAGCGCCTATTACGCATTGCGTCCGACGCTTGCGATCGCACGCGATGCGGTCGTGCAGCTTTCCGACCGCGCCGGACTCCACCCCGCGCTGGCACCGCTTGCAACTTTGTGGAAGGACAAGCAACTCGCGGTGCTGCAAGGGGTCGGCTATGCACAGCCGAACCTGTCGCACTTCCGGTCGATCGAAATCTGGGACACCGCATCGCGCAGCAACCAATACCTGCAGGAAGGCTGGCTGGCGCGCGCCTTTGCCGAAGCACCCACGCCAGCCGCGTACGCCGCGGATGGCGTGATCATCGGATCCAACGACATGGGGCCGCTGGCGGGCGGTGGCACGCGCGCGATCGCGCTGGCCGACACCGACCGCTTCGTCGCGCGCGCCGGTCTCGCACATCTCGAGAGCGCGCGCGGCAGCGCAGCGCTGCGGCACATTTTGAAGACCGAAGGCGACATCGTGCAGGCGGCTTCGCGCCTCGATGGCGGCCACGAATTCGCGACGGCATTTCCGTCGACGCCATTCGGGGCGGCGATCAAGACGGCGTGCCGCGTGGTATCCAATCGCGCCGGTGTCGCCGCCGTGCGCATCACGCTGAACGGATTCGATACCCACAGTGGCCAGGCGGCCACGCAGGCGCGGCTGTTGCAGCAGCTCGCGGAAGGCGTCGTCGCGCTACAGGGGGCGCTACGCGAGATCGACCGCTGGGACTCGACATTGGCGCTGACCTATGCCGAGTTCGGGCGCCGGCCCCAGCAGAACCAGTCCGGCGGCACCGACCACGGCACGGCAAACGTGCATTTCGCTACTGGTGGTCGGGTGGCCGGCGGCATGTATGGCGAAACGGCATCGCTCGCGGGACTCTCCGCCAACGGCAATGTCGCGCACGCAATCGACTTCTGCAGCGTATACGCCACCGTGCTGGACCAGTGGTGGAACATCGACTCGCGCACGGCGCTCGGCACACGCTACGCGCCGCTGCAGTTCCTCAAGACGTGACGCGCCACCAGCGGACCATCACCGCTGAATTGGCAGTGCGTGGGTGGCGCCAGAGCGCTACGCTCACGACCGGTTCGACTGTTACGGCCCGCTAGCTCCAGGCAGCGAGGAACTGCCGCCAGTGGGTCGCATCGATTGCAGCGATGCGCTCTCGCGCCAGCGATATTTCGACTGCGTATTCGCCAGCAGTCAATTCGCCGCGCAGCATGCGGAAACGCTGGAACAGCAGGTAGGTGTTCATCACGTCGCACTCGCAGTAGCTGCGCACCTCGTCGATGCGACCGTCGGCGACGGCATTCGCCACCTCGGCGCCCCCGATGCCGATCTTGCCGGCAAATCCACACAACTTCGCCATCGCGTCGAGTCCCGCCGACGCGCGCGGCTGGAATCCCGCAAGCACGTCCATCAGGTCGATGTGGCGCGTGTGATAGCGCGACAGGTAGTTGTTGTACTTGAAGTCGCGATCCTCGTCGCCCCAGTCCCAGTAACGCGGGGCCGCCACGCCCTGGACCAGCGCGCGATGATGCAGCACCGGCAGGTCGAAGCCGCCGCCGTTCCATGACACGAGCTGCGGCGTGAATTTCTCGACGCCTTCGAAAAAGCGCCGGATCAGGTCGGCCTCGGTCTGGTCCGGTTCGCCGACCGACCACACGCGCAGGTCTTCATTGCGCCGCAATACGCATGCGATCGCGACCACCTTCTGCAGGTGGATCGGCGCGAAGTCGCTGCCGGTCGCGGCACGGCGCTGCTGCGCGAACCACGCGTGCACCTCGGCGTCCGGCAACGTCGCGTCGATGGCGTTGAGGCGACGAATGCCTTCGACGTCGGGCACAGTCTCGATATCGAACACCAGGATCGGCGTCATTCGTACACTCCGGACGAGGCGTAGCGGTCACCGCGGTCGCAGGCGATGAACACGATCGTCGCATTGCTCGCTGCGGCCGCGATGCGCAGCGCGATCGCACATGCGCCGCCGGACGACATGCCCGCGAAGATGCCCTCCTCGCGCGCAAGCCTGCGTGCCATCACCTCTGCGTCTGCCTGCGTGACGGATTCGATGCGGTCGACGCGTGCACTGTCGTAAATGTCGGGCAGGTAGGCTTGTGGCCACTTGCGGATGCCCGGTATCGATGCGCCTTCCGCCGGCTGCGCGCCGATGATCGTGATGGCGGGGTTCTGCTCCTTCAGGTAGCGCGAGGTTCCCATGATGGTTCCGGTGGTACCCATCGCCGAAACGAAATGCGTGACCTGGCCGGCGGTGTCACGCCAGATTTCCGGCCCGGTGCCCCGGTAGTGCGCGAGCGGGTTGTCGGGATTGGCGAACTGGTCGAGGATCGTGCCGCGTCCGTCCCCGCGCATCTGCAACGCGAGATCGCGCGCCCCTTCCATGCCCTGCTCCTTGGTCACCAGTACCACTTCCGCGCCGTAGGCGGTCATTGCCGCGCGGCGCTCGCGCGTCTGGTTGTCCGGCATCACCAGCACCATCCGGTACCCCTTGATCGCCGCCGCCATCGCCAGCGCGATGCCGGTGTTGCCGGACGTTGCCTCCACCAACGTGTCGCCGGGCGCGATCTCGCCGCGCCGCTCGGCCTCGGCGATCATCGACAGCGCCGGCCGGTCCTTGACGGACCCCGCCGGATTGTTGCCTTCGAGCTTGGCAAGGATCACGTTGTCGCGACCGGCGACGAGCCGTTGCAGCCGTACCATTGGCGTGTTGCCGACCGTATCGGCAAGCGTGGGGTATGGCGGGCGGGATTGGGTCATGGGCAGTGGGGAAGGCAGGGTGCGCGCACGTCGCAACGACCCGACGAGCATCGGCAGGCGGACATTTTAGCGTCCTGCCGTCGCGTGCCCGGCGACGCCTGCAAGCGCCGCAACAAACAAAGCCCCGGCTGACTGCGCCGGGGTTCGTTATCGCCAGGAGTCTCGCTTACTTCGCAGCGGCTGCCTT
>JBDTJK010000261.1:0-3817 GCA_039935875.1 Casimicrobiaceae bacterium | reverse complement strand
AAGCACATCCACAGCATCTGGCGCAAGATGCAGCGCAAGCAGTCCGGCATCGAGGCGCTTTACGACATCCGCGCAGTGCGTGTGCTGGTCGACGAGATCAAGGATTGCTACGCGGCGCTCGGCGTCGTGCATCACCTGTGGACACCGCTGCCCGACGAGTTCGACGACTACATCGCCAAGCCGAAGGCCAACGATTACCGCTCGCTGCACACCGCGGTGACGGGTCCCGACGGACGCGCGCTCGAAGTGCAGATCCGCACGCGCGAAATGCACCAGCATTCCGAGTACGGCGTCGCGTCGCACTGGCGCTACAAGGAGGGGAATCCGGGCGCACATCGCCGCGACCCCGGTTTCGACGAAAGGATCGGTTGGCTGCGGCAGATCCTCGACTGGAAGGACTCGGTCACGGCCACTGGCGACCTGCTGTCGGCGTTCAAAAGCAGCCTGTTCACCGAATCGATCTACGTGTTGACGCCGCAGGGCAAGGTGATCGACCTGCCGCGCGGCGCGACGCCCGTCGATTTCGCCTACGCTGTGCATACCAACCTCGGCCATCGTTGCCGGGGCGCGCGTGTCGACGGGCAGATGGTGCCTCTCGACTACAGGCTCGGCAACGGCCAGCAGGTCGAAGTGATCACCGTCAAGCAGGGTGGGCCGTCGCGCGACTGGCTTAACGCCGAACTCGGCTATGTGACGAGCCACCGCGCGCGCGCCAAGGTTCGCCAGTGGTTCAAGGCTCAGCAATACGAAGCTACCGTGGCGCAGGGCCGAGCACTGGTCGAACGCGAACTGGCTCGCCTCGGCAACAGCGCGCTGAAGCTCGAGGCGGTCGCCGTCAAGGCGGGGTTTGCGAAGACCGATGATTTCTTCGCCGCGTTCGCGCGCGACGACATCAATTCACGCCAGGTGCAGACCGCGATCCACGCCGTGGCGCAGCCGCAGGCGCCCGCTGTCGCCGAAGCGGCCGACGACGCCGTGGCCACGCGGCGCAGTCGCGCCGCGGGATCGGGCAGCGGCATCCTGGTGGTGGGCGTCGATCGGCTGATGACGGGGCTCGCGCGCTGCTGCAAGCCCGCGCCACCCGACCCGATCGTCGGCTTCATCACGCGCGGCAAGGGCGTGACGATTCACCGCCTGGGCTGCAACAACGTCGTGCGTATCCGCGCGCGCGAACCCGAGCGATTGATCGACGCCGACTGGGGCGCGTCGCGCGACGAAGTGTTTCCGGTGGACATCGTCGTCGAGGCGATGGACCGCCAAGGTTTGCTGCGCGACATTTCCGAAGTGCTGTCGCGCGAAAAGATCAACGTCACCGCCGCGCGCACGCTGACGCGTAACCTGCAGTCGCGCATGGGATTCACCGTCGAGGTCGGCAGCGTCGCCGCGCTGAAGCACGCGCTGGCGCTGGTGCACGACGTGCCCGGCGTGCTGCGCGCCGGACGCCGCTAGTCCGAGCGGGTGCCGTGGGCAGGACGGATGCCCTCTCGCAGCGCCTGCCGTCGCACTATGGCGTCACGCGCGCGGAATGAAGCGCAACGACGCTCCGTTGATGCACCAGCGGTCGCCCAGGGGCTTGGGGCCGTCATCGAAGATATGACCCTGGTGCCCGCCGCATTTCGCGCAGTGCACTTCGACGCCCACGAAGATCGACTTGCTGCCGGACGATCGGTCCAACGCGTCGGGAATGGACGTGACGAAGCTGGGCCACCCGGTGCCGCTGTCGAACTTCATCGCCGATGTGAACAGCGGCAGCGCGCATCCCGCGCAGGCGAACACGCCGTCGCGTTTTTCGGCGTTCAGCGGGCTCGATCCCGGATGCTCGGTTCCGGCGTGCCGCAGCACCCGGTAGGCCAGCGGATCCAGGCGCTGCTGCCACTCGGCATCGCTGAGTTTGATCGGCGCCGCATCGGCGGCGACGCTGGCATTGGCGGCCAGGTATTTCTTCCACTGCGTGCGCAACGTATCGATCCCTTCCTTGCTGGTGCCGGAAACGAACTCGGCGAATGCCACGGGGGCGCGCAGCAGCGGCAGCGCGATCAGGAGTGCGGTGAGCGACTGGCGGCGATTCATGTTCGGGATCCTTGGTTCGGGTTCGGGCGACGTACCCATTGGACGGCTTGCGGGCGCCAATCCTTACAGTGCTTCGAACCCCGGGGGTACCACTTGGTTCACTGTCAGGCGGTCGCCAGGCGATCAGCGGATGCAAGCGCCGGCCATACGTCGTGGACGACGTCGATCAACGCCACGATCAGAGGCTCGTTTTCGCGTTCGCGTGCATACAGGAACTGCAGCGTCGTGGTGAGCCGGGAGCCGTCCCAGATGCAGATCTCGCCGGCTGCGTCGAGCGTCTGTGCAAGGTCCTCGCGCATCAGCGACACACCCAACCCCGCCACCACCAGCGAACTGATGACTGCTTCGTGATCAGCCTCGATGCGTGTCGCCGGCTCGATGCCATTCTGCAGGAACAGCTTGCGCGTTAGCGCGCGGTGGGTGCTGATGTCGGGCGTCATGATCCACGGCAGCAGCGCGATGTCATGGAAGCTCGCACCCTTCACACGGTCACGCCATGCGACGGGCGCCACGATCCGGTAGGCGAATTGCGTCAGCGGCACGCTGGCGACGTGAGGATGTGCGCGATCGCCGTAGTAGAAGCTCGCATCCAGCTCGTCGTCGCGCACCTTGTCGAAGGCCTCGCCGGACACTTCGTGTTGCAGCATGATCTCGAGCAGCGGATGGCGTTCGACTGCGCGCGCGAGGAATTGCGGAAGGCGCACGAACTCGGGATCGGCCACGGTGCCCACGCGAGCGTGCCCCGCGAGCTGGCCGTGAATCGCCGACGCCGCATTGCGCAGCGCCTGCGCAGCGGCCAGCACCGCTTGCGCGCGCGGCAACAGCTTGCGCCCCGCGGACGACAGCGACATGCCGGACGGGGCGCGGTCGAACAGCACGACGCCGAGCTCGTCCTCGATGGCCTTCACCTGCGCCGAGAGGGCAGGCTGGCTGACGTGCAGCTTGTCCGCCGCCCGGGTCAAGTGCCCCGATTCGGCAACTGCAACGAAACCGCGCAATTGATAGAGCTCCATAAGTATCTGAATAGTAGCAGGTTTGTTGCGGTGCCGCAATGGATTGCGATGGATTTGCGACAGTTATGCGGTTGATTCAAAAGCGCGATTGGATTCGCGCTGCTGATGTCCCTACATTGTCATGGTGCAACGCACAAACGTGTGCGACCAACGCAACAAGGACTTGAACATCATGCGAACTGCAACCCCCGTCGACTCCTGGAGCGCCTATTTTGCGCTGCTGACCGAAGCCCTTTCCGTTTCGTCGCAACGGCTCGAACGCCCGCACGCAACACCCCGCGCCGATGCTTTCCGTAGCGTCCCCAAGCGCACGCTGATGGAGCGGCTCGATCACTGGTTCGCCGACCATCGCTCGCGCGCACGCGAACGCTACCTGGCCGAATCAAAGGACCTGTGCGAACTCGAAACGCGGATGCGCGAACTCGATCAGCGTTTCTGAACGCGACGCCTGTCCGCGCTCCATCGGCCTCGCGCTCGCGATGGCCGGAGTGCGGGCGCGTGGCGCGCTTGAAAGCCTGGTCATCCGGCATCAGAGCAGCCCGTCCAGCAGCTGCACGTCGACTTCACTGTCGCTATCGAGATTGCCGACTTCGGCGCCCAGCACCACGAAGCAGTTGGCACGCGACATCGACGAGAGGATGCCGGATCCCTGGTCGCCCGTGACGCGCACGCTTGCGCCACCATCGTCGCCGCGCGACAGGATCGCGCGCTGGAATTCGGTGCGCCCGGGCACC
>JBDTJK010000260.1:0-4979 GCA_039935875.1 Casimicrobiaceae bacterium | reverse complement strand
CTGGAGCCGGCCAGTTGCTCGCCACCTACGACCTCGACTATGCCTGACGTCGAATTCAGCGGCTCAGCGGCGTAACTGCATCATCTGTGCAGGGATCGACAAACAGATCGCCAATGGCATCGGCCATCACGTTGGATGCCGTTTCAATTCGCACGGTCCTCAGGCGGATAAGTCACATCCTTATTTTTCACCAGCGCTCCCTTGGTCAGGCTCGCAGGCACGACCTTGTCAGTATTCATCAAATGAAAGACGGTTTCGCCGTGCGCGATGAGATGGTCGGTAACGATCCGGCGATGACACCGCCACCAGACAGCCTCGGCGCACATCATCGCGCAACGTCGCTTTCGTCCCAGCCTGATCAACTCGTCCAAACCGTCCCGAAACGAAGGTGTGAGGGCGTAATCGGCATAATTTCGAAAGCTCGCCTGCTTCCAGAAGCCATTAGTGTCGGTCGCCACAGTCTTTGTCTTTCCACGCAGTCCGCCGAGTTCGGCAATGTGTTCGTAGCCGATCTGGAACGTAGACAAAGACTCCGGCAGCACGTCCAGGTTGTATTGCGGATTGGTCCACGATCTCGGTATCGAGCGGATGTCGGCGACGACGGTCACCTCAGCCACTCGCAGCAGTGCGACGAATGCGTCGATGGTTCGCGTCGAATGTCCAATCGTGTAGAAAGGTAGCGCCATCACATTTATTCGGAGCGTCTGCTCGGCGCGCTGCCGTTATGCGCCGCGACATGATCGGTCTTGTCACTCTTGGTCTCGTACTGAGGACCATCTGAGGAAGCACGATGCGTATGACCCCTGTAGTCGAAATCTCGCGTATGGACCTTCAGGATCGTCCCGCTGACCTGATCCGCTTCTGACTTCCAGATTACGTGACTGCCGACGTTGAATTTGTTAGCCATCCGGATACCTCGAAGCACGCGATAACATGTCGGACATGATGCGCCCTACCCACGCGACCAACGCTGAACGCTTGACCACGAGGACCTTCGCCGAGTTGCCCAAGGAGAATCTGACGCTCTTGGGTACCTGACCTCACTTCGAACCAACGTTCGACTCCCATCTAGGGCTTTACGAAGCTCCCAGCCATCCCGTTCGCGGCAACGAGCGACGTGGCGCCTTCGGAAATCGACTCGTGGTCGATCAACTTGACGTTTTGCAAACATGGTACGGTTCGCTGCGTCGTGTTTTTCGCTGCCCACAGCTAAGCAATGCTGGAGGCAAGCGATACGTAGTGTTCGCGGCGTCCGTTGACGAAATATGAGGCCAGAGCCTCCGCGTGCGCTGCCATGGCGCGCCGTGGCGTCGACTCGTATCGGTCGCCGCCAACAACCTGAAGTCGGGTCCGCAACGCTAAAATGCAGCTCTTCCCACAAGCCACGCTTCGCTACTCATGAACTCCCAACAGCTCACCAAGATCGGTTTTGCCCAGGGCTTCATCGCCGCCCTGGACCAATCGGGCGGCAGCACGCCCAAGGCGCTCACCCTCTACGGCATCAAGCCCGAAGCGTATTCCGGCGAAGCGCAGATGTTCGACCTCGTGCACGCGATGCGTACACGCATCATCACCAGTCCTGCGTTCGACGGTAAACGCATCCTCGGCGCGATCCTGTTCGAGCAGACGATGGACCGCGACATCGAGGGCCGCGGCACGGCCGACTACCTGTGGTCGGTCAAGCAGGTGGTCCCTTTCCTCAAGGTTGACAAGGGACTCGCCGACGAGACGAATGGCGTGCAGGTGATGAAACTCAATCCGGGCCTCGACGCACTGCTCGCGAGAGGCAACGCCAAGGGTATCTTCGGCACCAAGATGCGCTCGGTAATCAAGCACGCGAACGCGCAGGGCGTCGACGACGTCGTCGCGCAGCAGTTCGCGGTGGCGAAGCAGATCCTGGCCACGGGCCTGATGCCCATCGTCGAACCCGAAGTCGACATCCGCGCCACCGACAAGGCGGGCGCCGAAAAGTTGCTGAAGGCCGCGATTCTCAAGGCACTCGATGGACTGACTGCGGGACAGCAAGTGATGCTCAAGCTCACGCTGCCGAGCGTCGACGATTTCTACGCCGACTTCGTCAGACATCCGAAGGTGCTGCGTGTGGTCGCGCTGTCGGGTGGCTACACGCGCGAGGAGGCCAACGCGCTGTTGGCGCGCAACCATGGCGTTACGGCGAGTTTTTCGCGCGCACTGTGCGAAGGACTTACCGCGCAGCAAAGCGACGACCAGTTCAATCAGGCGCTGGACGCGTCGATCGCCAGCATCTACAAGGCATCCAACACCTGATCGAACGAGCGCGACCTGCGCCGTCACACTGTGGTCTTTCGCTTCTCGAAACGCTCAACCTTCACGTGAGGTCGGGCGGTAGAGGGATTGCGACACGCGCCGACGCGCTTCGCGCGCGAGGGTCGTGACGCTCGCAGCGTCGACTCGCCCCGGCGCGCCGATGTGATCAAAGTAAGGTCACGGCGGTTACGCTCGAACAACAGACGAAGCCACTAACCGGCCCCGTATATTCGCGATGTACGCACGCGGGGTCATAGCGGACCAGATTCAGGGCTACTTGCGCGCGAGGTACGGAGTGGAAGCTCCCGCCCGAGTTCATCGGCATGGTGTCCGACGCGGTGCTGTCGCTCGGCGGCGCGCATCGGTCGCCCTCAATACCCGCGGTTCTTTACCTGCGCCGCCAGCGCATCGCTGCAAATCCTGCCACCAGTGACGACAAGGCAATGAACGCCGCCGCCCAACCGGAAAGCGTCGGCACTGCCGCAGTTGACGTCGTCGCGCCACCGCAACTCGGAACCGTAATCGTGTCGGCGTCCATGGTCACGGTTCCGCCATAAGCCAACGCGCGGCCGGTCAACTGTGATATCGCGCGCAACGGATCAATCGCCTGCGAGATGAAGTTAGTGATACAACTGCGTAGCCACGGCTGACCGAACAAATGAATGCGTATGCAAACGAAACAGCGGACCACAAAGACGACACGTCGCACGACCGTTGAACGGACCACCTGGAAGAGGCTGATGGCCCGGTTACGAAACCTGGGACCGGGCCTGGTGACCGGTTGCGCCGACGACGATCCGAGCGGCATCGCCACATATTCGCAGGCAGGTGCCCAATTCGGGACGCAGTTATTGTGGGGAACCGTGCTCACATTCCCGTTGATGGTGTGCGTGCAGGAAATCAGCGCACGCATCGGACAGGTCACCGGGAGCGGTCTGGCGGGGACGATGCGCAGGCATTATTCGCGGTGGCTGCTGTACCCGATCGTATTTCTGCTGACGGTCGTCAATGTCATCAATATCGGCGCCGATATCGGTGCGATGGGCGCCGCAATCGCCCTTTTGCTCGGCAATCTGCCGTTTCACATTTATGCCATCGCATTCGGAATCACATCGGTGCTGGCGCAGGTATTCATCCGCTATGCACCCTACTCACGACTGCTGAAATGGCTGAGCCTGGCGACCGTCGGCTATATCGCGGTTGCTTTCACCGTAAGGATCCCATGGGAGGACGTATTGCGTCACACCGTGCTCCCGACCCTCAGTAGTGATCGCGACTATTGGTTGACGTTGGTGGGCGTCTTGGGCACGACCATCAGTCCCTACTTGTTTTTCTGGCAATCGTCGCAGGAAGTCGAAGAGCAGAAAATGGCCGCCGCACCGCCGCTGAGTCAAGCGCCGCGTGCCGCGCCCGGTCGCTTTCGCAGAATCAGCTTCGATACCATTACTGGAATGGCTGTATCCAACCTGGTCGCCTACTTCATCATTCTCACCGCCGCCGTGTCGTTGCATGGCCACGGCGTTACGCAGATCAATTCGGCAGCCGACGCTGCGAAAGCGCTGGAGCCCGTCGCAGGCCGTTTCGCGTTCCTGCTTTTCAGCCTATGCATCATTGGCACTGGACTTCTAGCCGTCCCGGTGTTGGCAGGATCGGCGGGTTACGCCGCGGCGGAAATCTTCCGCTGGCCCGTTGGGTTGGACCGAAAGGTAGCGAAGGCCAAGGCGTTTTACGCATTCATCGCAGGGGCGACATTGGTGGGAACGTTGCTCAACTTTCTGCCTGTCGATCCGGTTCGTGCGCTGTTCTGGAGCGCGGTACTGAATGGCCTTCTTGCGGTGCCCGTGCTCATCGTGTTGCTGTGGATGGGCGGCAGCAAGAAAGTCATGGGCGGGCTCGTCGTGCCGCGGACGCTGCGCATCGGCGGATGGATCACGACCGTGCTGATGGCGGCCGCGGCCGCTGCAATGGTCGTGCTGTCGATTTGAGTTCCGAGAATGGTGATCACGACATCAGCTTGGTACGGGCATGCCTGCCGGCGAGGTTCGACAATGCCGACATGACACACCTGCGACGGTGGGTGGCGACCAATGCATGTTTTTTGCCATTCCCTCGACCGTGATCAGGTGCTCCTTTAGGCGCGTGGCTTCGTGTACCTGGGCGCTATCATGGATTGGGCAACGCGACGTGTCCTCGCGCATCGGCTTTCCATCAGCATGACACTAGACTTCTGCGTCGAGGCGTTCGAAGAAGCCATCATGAAATACGGACCGCCGGAGATCTTTAATAGCGACCAGGGGAGTCAGTTCACAAGCGTCGAATTCACTACCGTGTTGAAGAAGCACGGTATCACGATCAGCATGCATGGCAAGGGTCGCTGGGTCGACAACGTGTTTGTCGAACGACTCTGGCGCTCGGTCAAATATGAAAACGTGTACCTGCATGCCTACGAGTCCGTCGCCGCCGCGCGCAGTGGAATCGGCGAATATCTCGAGTTCTTCAACACCCGACGACCACATTGGTCGCTGGGTGGCCAAACTCCGGATACGGCATACTTCCTTCACGACACGATGAAAAAAGCAGCTTGAACCTCTCCGGGTTACCTACCCGCCTTCGGCCCGACGATAACCCATCACCGCAGGAAGTTCACTTATAAAACCGCAAATTCTGTCCTAAAGAACCGGGCCACCTCTTCG
>JBDTJK010000259.1:0-6421 GCA_039935875.1 Casimicrobiaceae bacterium | reverse complement strand
TGCCGGACTCCTTGGCGAACTGCATCAGCGCCCGCTCGTTGATCAGCCGCTCCAGCACCTGCTTGTCGAGGACGTCCTTCGGAGGGACCGGCACTTTCGACGCGTTCAGCTGGCGGATGGTCTTCGCGCGGCTTTCGTCGATGTCGTACTGCGTGATAGCCTCGTCGTTGACCACCGCGACGACCCGATCGAGCGGCACTTCGGGCTCCTTGGAGCGCGCGCGCGGCGCAGGCACGGCGGGAGCCGCCGCATTCGTGGCACCAGCCGGCGCAGGCGTCGGCATCGCGGGCATCTGCATCTGTGCAATGGCTGCCGTGGTGAACGCGAACGCACACCACAGGCCCAGCGCGCGAAAGAATTGCAAAGGCATGGATTTCATCGACAACCTCTCGACCAGGAGTGCGCTGGCCTCAAAACTCGGACATCGGGTCCAGCCGCGGATCGTGGCTGACCAATGACGGATCGTTGGTGCGCAGGTAGCCGGGAACACTGCGTCGCAACAGATCCAGCGGACTGGTTCCGATGCGCGCGAGGCCGTTAAGTTCCAGCTGGACGAACACCGAGTTGGTGGTCTGCTCGGTCGTCGTCGCCAGGCGGTGAAATACCAACCGCAGGATCCAGCAATCCCGATTGTACTCGACGCCCGCGATCGCCTCGAGCGTCTTTTTATCCTGCAGCGAGTAGTTCCAGCGACCGAGCAACGTCCAGTTCGGCGTCACCGGCCACTCGCCCGAAAGGTCGAATTGCTTCAGGGTTTCGGCACCGCCGGCCGGATCGGCGAGCAGGCGCGTGTAACGATAACTGGCGTTGAGCGCAGCGCCCAGCGCCGGCGTGTAGCGCACGCCGAGGTTGAGCTGCTCGTTGACGCCTGCGTCGAGGTTCTGCTGGACCAGGCCTTCCAGTGCCCACGTGTTCGACAGCTTGCCCTGCACCTGCAGCAGGATGTCGGAGCTCGAACTCGAGCGCGGCTGCTCGGCCAGCGTCACACGCTGGTCGGAAAAATAAAAACGCTGCCCCAGTGAAACGCTGAGTCGTTCCGCGCCCGTGTCGGGGTCGAGCAGTCGCGAGGTCACGGCCAGCGTCAGCTGGTTGGCGTCGCCGATGCGATCGTTGCCGAGGTAGCGGTTTTCGGTGAACAGCTGCGAAAAGTTGAAGTCGTCCTGCGCCGTATCGAAAACCGGCAGCGAGTTCTGGTTACGGTACGGAATGTAGACATAGAACGCGCGCGGCTCGAGCGTATGGATGTAATCGTGGCCGAACAGAGACCAGTCGCGCTCGAATATGAGGCCGCTGTCGACGCTGGTGATCGGCACGTAGACGGCGGGGTGCGCATCGGTGCCCGACGCCGGCGTCTCGAGGCTGTACCAGCGCATGTTGAGGCTTTCGCGCGCGGTGAAGAACCACGACGAACCCTGGCGTGACCATGCAACCTGCGGATAAATGACCGCGCGATCGCCATTGGGTTGCACCGCGTTGCGAAACTGCGTGTATTCAGCGGCACCGGAAAACGTGAGCCCGAGGAATTCGGTGTCAGCGTAGTTGGCGAGGATTTGCGGCAACTCGTTGTAAGGCGGCGCGATCGGCTGCGTCGGATCCTGCAGCGTCTGGAACGACACCACGTGCAGAGAAGCCGACAGCGGACCGAACGCGGCATTGAGCCCTGCCTCGCGCGGCAATGTTTCCTGCGACGTGATCGCGATTCGATCGGCGAGATCGGCGAAATACGTGTCGTCGGATACCTTGTTGAGGTTCACGTAGCCGGTCAGCCACGGCGTAAATTGCTGGCTGTGCCGCCAGGACAGCGCGTAGCGGTTGGTGCCCGTCACGCGGTCATCGGGAAGTATCTCGGCGTCGATCTCGCCTGCCATCGGCTGCGGATCGCCGAACAGGTAGCGCAACTGGCCGCCCAGCTGCACGCCGCGCCGCGTCATCACGCGCGGCGTCAGCGTCGCATCGTAGTTGGGTGCGAGATTCAGGTAGTACGGCGTCGCGAGTTCCAGGCCACGCGTGCCGGTCGACCCTGCGGTCGGCGTAAGGAACCCCGACTTGCGCTCGTTGGACAACGGAAATTCGAGATACGGCGAATAGAAGATCGGCGTCTCGAAGAAACGCACGGTGGCATCGTGCGCGATGCCGACGTTGCGTGTGCGGTCAAGCTCGAGCTCGCGTGTCTGCAGGAACCAGTCGTTGCGCGGCGCGACGCATGTCGTGTAGCGCCCATCCGTCACTTCATAGAGGTTGGGTCCCTTGAACTCGATGCGCGCCGCATCGCCGCGGCCGCCGACTTCGGCGAAGTAGTAACGCGGCGACACGAAAAACCCGGTCTGCGTATCGCGCTTGAACCGCAACTTCGGACCGGTGATCCAGTCCAAGCCCTTGCGCAACGTGACGTCGCCATCGGCGTCTACTGTCTGCTGGTCGACGTCGTACAACAGATGGTCGGCCAGCACCGTCTGTCCTTTCGCGCGAAGCTCGACCTTGCCGAACGCCTCGACCATCTTCCGGCCGTTGGTTTCGATGCGATCGGCGCGCACGAATATCGCGCCGTCGCTGCTGGCGCCCGCCAGCGGATTCGCACCGGCAGGCAGGACCGAGGGGAGCGCTGCCGCAGGCGGCTTCGGCATCCCCGGAACCACGAGCGCAGGGGTCGCCGGCGTGGCTGCCTTGGGCGTCGCCGGGCGTGGCGTGTCCGGCGCGATTTCAGGGGACGTCCGCAGCTCCACCGGCGACGGCGCGGGCTCCGCGCCAGGCAGCGGCAGTGCGGACGACTGGGCGTGCGCGGCAAACGCCAGCGCCGCGGCGACCAGCGCGGCCGCGGCGTTCAAGGTCGGACGAAAGTGGAAAGGCATGCGCGAGCGTGGCGTCCGGCGGCAGCAGCGGAATCGGGTTGCTTGCTAAAATGAAGCATTCTACCCAACCGCCGAGCGACAAATGCCGGTTGTCGCCCGATCTTTTCGATCCGGCGCCAGCGCGTCGCCTGTGCTGCGGCCAAACTACGCTTTGCGAACCGTCCGATGAAATCCGCCGACCACCGCCTCGCAGCGCTGCGCGAATTCACCGCGCAAAGCCTGGGACACAACGATTTCACGATCGCGCCCGCATCGGCGGACGCAAGCTTCCGGCGCTATTTCCGCATCACGCCGTCCGCGCACGCGCAATCGACGCTGATCGCGATGGACGCGCCCTCGCCGCAGGAGGATTGCCGGCCCTACGTCAGCGTTGCATCGCTGTTGCGCGGCGCGGGCGTGCACGCGCCGGACGTCCTGGCGAGCGATTTCGAACAGGGATTCCTGCTACTGAGCGACCTCGGCCACACGACCTACCTCGACGCGCTCGACGCGGCGAGCGCGCCCCGCCTCTACCTGGATGCGATCGACGCGCTGATTCGCCTGCAGCAGGCGTCATGCCCGGGCGTGCTGCCGGACTACGACGCGACGCTGCTGCGCCGGGAGCTCGACCTGTTCCCCGACTGGTATATCGCGCGTCACCTGCAGCGCACGCTCGATTCCCGTGAAAGTGCGGTGCTCGACACCGCATTCGCGCGCGTCATCGCCGTCAACCTGGCGGAGCCGCGCGTATTCGTTCACCGCGACTATCATTCGCGCAACTTGATGCTTTCGACGCCCAATCCCGGCGTGCTCGATTTCCAGGACGCCGTCTACGGACCGCTGAGCTACGATCTGGTTTCGCTGCTGCGCGATGCCTATGTCACATGGAACGAGGATCAGGAAATCGACTGGGCCGTGCGCTACTGGCAACGCGCGCGCGCGGCAGGGCTGCCGGTGCCAGCCGATTTCTCCGGGTTCTGGCGCGACTTCGAATGGATGGGCGTGCAGCGGCAACTGAAGGTGCTCGGCATCTTCGCGCGCCTGTGCCATCGCGACGCCAAGAACGGCTATGTTGCCGACATGCCGCGCGTCGCTCATTACCTGCGGCGCACCTGCGGACGCTACGACGAACTCGCGCCACTCGCCGCGCTGCTCGATTCGCTGCATGGCATGTTCACCGACGCCGCGAGCGTGTCCTTGCGATGACCAGCGCGATGATCCTCGCGGCAGGGCGCGGCGAGCGCATGCGGCCACTGTCAGACAGCGTACCCAAGCCGCTGCTGGTCGCCGGCGGCAAGCCGCTGATCGCATGGCAGATCGAGGCGCTGGCACGCGCCGGGCTCGACGACATCGTGATCAACGTGTCGGCGCATGCCGACCAGATGCTGGCGGCGCTCGGCGATGGCCGCGCATTCGGCGTCACGCTGCGCTATTCGCGCGAGCAGGTGCCGCTGGAAACGGCCGGAGGGATCGCCACCGCGCTGCCGCTGCTGCGCGCTGGACCGCTGGTAGTCGTCAGCGCCGACGTGTGCAGCGACTTCGACTATGCAACGCTGCGATCGCACATCCAGCGCATGCGCGAGGACCCGTCATCGCCACGGGCGCATCTCGTCATGGTCGACAATCCTCCCTACCATCCGCAAGGCGACTTCGCGCTCGACGGCAGCCGCCTGCACCTCGATGGCGAACCTCGCCTCACGTATGCGAACATCAGCGTGCACGACAGCGCGCTGTTTGCCGAACTTCCGCGTGGAGTGCCGCTCAAACTGCTGCCGCTATGGCGCGACTGGATCGCGCGCGGCCTCGTCTCCGGCGAGCATCACCATGGTCGCTGGACCAATGTCGGCACACCTGCCGACCTGGCGCAACTCGACGCCGAACTCAAGGCGTTGCCATCCCGGGGAGTCCCATGAACCACGACGCCAATCCGCTGCTCGCCTTTCCGTCACTGCCGCGCTTCGATGCCGTGCGCCCGGAGCACGTGCGTCCAGCCATCGACACGCTGCTGACTGCTGCGCGGGCCGTCATCGAGCGTGTGGCGGGCGACCCTGCGCCGCCAACCTGGCAAACGCTGGTCGAGCCGCTGGAAGACGCACTCGACCGCCTCGACCGCGCGTGGAGCGCCGTCAACCACCTCAACGCCGTTGTCAGCACGCCGGCGTTGCGCAATGCGTATCACGAAGCATTGCCGCAGGTCACGGCGTTCTACACCGACCTCGGGCAGGATGCGCGCATTCACCATCGCTACAAGGACTTGCGCGCATCGCCGGCCTGGATCGCGCTGAGCGCGACGGAGCGGCGAGTGATCGACAATGAGCTGCGCGACTTCACGCTGTCCGGCGCCGAACTGCCTCCCGCGCAAAAGCTGCGCTTCAAGGCAATCCAGGAAGAACTCGCCGAATTGTCGGCGCAATTCGACGACCATGTGCTCGACGCCACCAACGCATGGTCGCTGCTGATCGAGGACGCGGCGGACCTGGCGGGCGTGCCGCAAGACGTGGTCGACGCCGCGCGCGACGAGGCGCGAGCGCACGCTCGCGACGGCTACCGGCTCACTTTGCGCATGCCGTGCTACCTGCCGGTGATGCAATTTGCGCACAACCGTGACCTGCGCGCCACGCTGCACCGCGCCTACGTGACCCGTGCGTCCGAACTCGGCGACGATCCGGCGCGCGACAACGCGCCGATCATCGTACGCACGCTCCAGCTACGCGCAGAGGAAGCCCGCCTGCTCGGATTCGCGAATTACGCGGAGGTCTCGCTGGTACCGAAGATGGCGGAAAGCCCGGCGCAGGTGCTCGCATTCCTGCGCGATCTCGCCGCGCGCGCACGCCCATTCGCCGAGCAGGACATGCGCGAGCTGGCGGACTTTGCCACGGCATCGCTTCAGCTGCCGCAACTGCAGCCATGGGACTTCGCGTATGCATCGGAGCAACTGAAGACGGCTCGCTATGCGTTTTCGGAGCAGCAGGTCACGCAATATTTCCCGGAGGCGAAGGTCGTCGCCGGTTTGTTCGGCGTGGTGGAGGCGCTGTACGGCGTGCACATACGCGAAGCATCGGCACCTGCGTGGCACGCCGATGTGCGCTTCTTCGACATCCACGACGACACAGGCGCGCTGGTCGGCCAGTTCTACATGGACAATCACGCGCGCGCCGGCAAGCAGGGCGGAGCGTGGATGGACGATCCCGTCAATCGGCGGCAGCTCGCCAGCGGCGCCCAGCACCCGGTCGCTTATCTGACGTGCAACTTTGCAGCACCCGTCAACGACAAGCCCGCGCTGTTCACGCACGACAACGTGATCACGCTGTTCCACGAGTTCGGCCACGGTTTGCACCTGTTGCTCACGCGCATCGACACCCCCGGCGCGTCCGGCATGCAGGGAGTCGAATGGGACGCAGTCGAGCTGCCCAGCCAGTTCATGGAGAACTTCTGCTGGGAATGGGATGTCGTGCGCACGATGAGCGCGCACGTCGACAGCGGCGAGCCGCTGCCGCGCGCGTTGTTCGACAAGATGCTCGCCGCCAAGAATTTCGAGAGCGGCATGGCGACGGTGCGCCAGGTCGAGTACGGGCTCACCGACATGCTGCTGC
>JBDTJK010000258.1:0-2787 GCA_039935875.1 Casimicrobiaceae bacterium | reverse complement strand
GCGATCCGCGGCTCGTGCGCGGATTTCTGGAAGTAGTTCGACACGCGCTTGCGCAGGTCGCGCGCCTTGCCGACATACAAGGCATCGCCAGCCGCATCGAACATCCGGTAAACGCCGGGCAGGTTCGGCAGCGATCGCAACAGTTCGGGCGCGTCGAATCCCGGTGCCGATTCGCCGGCCTCGACCGTACGCTGGTTGAGCCGCGAGACCTTCGTCACGGCGCTTCACCGAGGTAGGCCGCGACGTCGGCGAACACCGCGTCGAACATCGCCGGTGTGAGCCGTCGCGTGTTGGTGTTGTAGCGGCTGCAATGATAGCAGTCGAACAGCACGTGGCCGGACACCTGGTGGCGTGCGCCATGCGCGAACGCGAACGCGCTCTTGCGCTGGCCCAGCGCGGTCAGCGTTGCGTCGTGCGCGATGCGGCCCAGCGCCAGCAGCGCGGTCCCCCCGCGCAGTTGCATCAGGTCGGCAGCGAGATACGCATTGCATGCGTTGATCTCGACCGGCAACGGCTTGTTCTGCGGCGGCAGGCACTTCACCGCGTTGGTGATACGGCAGTTGTGCAGGGTCAGCCCATCGTCGGCGGCGATCGACACGGGAGCAGACGCAAATCCGTAGCGATGCAGCGTCGCATACAGGATGATTCCGGCGAAATCGCCGGTGAATGGGCGCCCGCTGGCATTGGCGCCGTGCATGCCGGGCGCGAGGCCGACGATCACCAGCCGCGCGGCGTCATCTCCGAACGGGGGCACCGGCTTGCACCAGTACGCGGGATGCTCCGCGTGCACACCGTCGAGGAATGCCGCCAGCCGCGTGCAACGGCGGCACCCCGGGTCGAAGGTTGCAGATGCCGCAATACCGGGCACAATCGGGGTTTTTCGTCTAACGGTCATCGCGACGGCAAATGCTAGCACGCCGTCGCCGCGCTCCCTGCGCCACCCAGGAAGTCATGCAACGCCACTTTCCCCACCTCGAGATCATTTCGCTGCAGCCCGCCAACAAGCGCAAGTCCCGGGCTCCGCTGCTGTTCGTCCACGGCGGCTACTGCGACGCATGGTGCTGGCAACCGCACTTCATGCCCTGGTTCGCGCAACGCGGTCATCCGGTGCACGCATTGTCGCTGCGTGGACACGGCGGCAGCGACGGCCACGAGACGCTGTTTGGCGCCAGCGTCGACGATTACGTGGCCGACGTGTTGCGCGCGATTCGCGAGATTGACCGCGAACCGATCCTCATCGGGCATTCGATGGGTGCTGCCGTGATCGAACGGATCCTGCAGCGCCATCCATTGCGCGGTGCCGCGTTGTTGGCGCCGCTGCCGCCGTCCGGCCTCGCCGCGGTGGCGTCGCGGTTGATGCTGCAGCGTCCCGACCACCTGTTGCAGATGGCGCGCTTTGACCAGGGCCACGTCGCCGCGGACGTGCTGGCCGCGCTGCACCCCTACTATTTCACCGACGACATCGACGCCAATCTGCTGCGCGAAGCCGATCGCCACTTGTGCGCCGAATCGTCGCGCGCGCTGTTCGACCTGACATTGCGCACGCCATTGCTGCGGACCGCACCCGAATCGCCGCTGTTCGTGCTCGGTGCGCGCGGCGACCGGGTATGCCAGCCGGCCGACGTGGCCGCCACCGCCGCGCAACATGGTGTCGAGGCGACGATGATCGACGGGCTTGCGCACATGTTGATGCTGGTTCCCGGATGGGAGCGCGCCGCGGCGCCGCTGGCTGCGTGGATCGACGGAATCCGCAATCCCGCACGAACGTGAGGCGGTCGCGGATGGCGCGGGTGCCGTCGTGTTTCAGTGCATCGACACGCCGTTGGCGTTGGCAGTCAGGTAGGTGAGGAATGCCTCCGGGCCGAGCGGCTCGCTGGCCCAGAACCCCTGGAAGCAGTTGCAGCCGCGCACCTCGAGGAATTCGAGCTGCTCGCGCGTGCCGACACCTTCGGCCACGACGCGCAATCCGAGGCCGCGCGCAAGCCCGATGATCGCTTCGGTGATCGCCGCGTCCTGCGGATCTGTCTCCAGGTCGGCGATGAACGAGATGTCGATCTTCAACGTGTCGATCGGAAAATGCTTCAAGTGAGTCAGTGACGAATAGCCGGTGCCGAAATCGTCGATCGCCACGGTGAAGCCGCCGCTGCGCAGCTCGTGCAGCACCTTGCGAATGGCATCGAGATCGTGCAGCAAACTGGTCTCCGTCACTTCGAGCTCGATCCATCCCGGTTCGCAGCCTGCATCCTGCACGATCTGCGTGATCCGCTGCGCGAGCTCCTCGCGGTAGAACTGCCGTGCCGAGAGGTTGACTGACACGGTGAGCTCGAGTCCCGCGTCGCGCCATTCGCGCGCCTGCATCGCCGCCGCGCGCAGCACCCATTCGCCGAGCGTATGGATGAGCCCCGATTCCTCGGCCAGCGGAATGAACACGTTCGGGGGCACGCTGCCATGTTCGGGGTCATTCCAGCGCAACAACGCTTCGGCGCCGACGATCTTGCGGTCGACAATGCGCACGACCGGCTGGAAATGCAGCTGCAGCACGCCGTCCTTCAGCGCCGAGCGCAGCGCGACTTCCAGTGTGTGCTGGCGCAGCCGGTGCTCGGCGAGATTCGAATCGAGGAACTGGTAGGTGTTGCGGCCAAGCTCCTTGCTGCGATACATCGCGACGTCGGCGTGCTTCAGCAATTCCTCGGGATCGTCCGAATCGTCCGGATAGACGGCAATGCCGATCGACGAGGTGACGTAGATATCGTGCTCCTCGATGGTGAATGGCTGCGCGATCGCGTC
>JBDTJK010000257.1:0-2844 GCA_039935875.1 Casimicrobiaceae bacterium | reverse complement strand
CCGACATGGAACGCCTGCGCGCGCACCTGCGGATCGACCGCTGGGTGCTGTTCGGCGGCTCGTGGGGCTCGACGCTGTCGCTCGCCTATGCAGAAGCGCACCCGCAACGTTGCCTCGGCCTCGTATTGCGCGGGATCTTCCTCGCCACCGCGCCGGAAATCGACTGGTTCATGCACGGTGCGCGACACGTGTTCCCGGAAGCGTGGCATGCATTCACGTCGTTCATCCCGCAGGAAGAACGTGATGAGCTGCTCGCCGCGTATTACCGGCGTTTGACATCGCCCGACCCGGATGTGCACCTGCCGGCCGCCGGTGCATGGGACCGCTACGAGATCGCATGCTCGGCGCTGCTGCCAGCGGCCGACGTGGCGCTGGCCGATGCCGACAATACTTCGCTGGCGATCGCGCGCATCGAGGCGCATTACTTCGTCAACCACGCATTCCTGATAGAGGACGAACTGATCAGCAACCTGCATCGCATTCGCCACCTGCCAGCGACGATCGTCCAGGGCCGCTACGACGCGGTGTGCCCGCCGGTGAGTGCGTGGACGCTGGCGCAAGCGTGGCCCGAAGCCGAGTATCTGGTGGTGCCCGACGCAGGCCACTCGGTGCGCGAGCCCGGCATCACGCGCGCGCTGGTGGCAGCCGTCGAGCGGCTGCGCACGCGGCTTACGTGATTGCTGGCGGCGCCCGTCCGGGTGCGAACATGCATTCGTCCGCCAGCGGCGACTGGCTGACACGCAGCCGCAACGCCGTATGGCATCCGTGCACGCAGATGAAGGTGCACGAAACGCTGCCGCTGGTGCCGATTGCGCATGCGCAAGGCGCGTGGCTCACCGACTTCGACGGCAACCGCTACCTCGACGGCGTGTCGTCGTGGTGGGTCAACCTGTTCGGTCACGGCAATGCGCGAATCAGTGCCGCGGTTTCGGCGCAGCTGCGGGAAGTCGACCACGTGATGCTGGCCGGCTTCACCCACCGGCCGGCCGTGGAACTCGCCGAGCGGCTCGCCGCCATCGCCCCGCCGGGGCTTGGCCATGCATTTTTCGCGAGCGATGGCGCATCGGCGGTGGAAATCGCGTTGAAGATGAGCGTGCACAGCTGGCGCAATCGCGGGCAGCCGGGCAAGTGCGGGATCCTGCATCTTGCGGGGAGCTACCACGGCGAGACCGCGGGAGCGCTGGCGGTGACCGATGTCGCCATTTTCCGCGACGCCTACGCACCGCTCCTTTGCGCGCAGACGCGCATCGACTCTCCGGTCGCGCGCGAGGGTGAGTCGCCCATCGCTGCTGCGCAGCGCGCGGCGGACGCGCTGGAACTCCACCTGGCGGCACAGCATCAATCGATTGCCGCGCTGATCGTCGAGCCGCTGGTGCAGGGCGCCAGCGGCATGCGCATGTACGCTGCGGACTATCTCCGGCGTGCTCGGGCGCTGTGCTCGCGCTACGACGTACACCTGATCGCCGACGAGATCATGACCGGCTTCGGACGCACCGGATCGATGTTCGCCTGCGACGAGGCCGCGGTAGCGCCCGATCTCATTTGCCTCTCCAAAGGCATCACCGGTGGCGTGCTGCCGCTGTCGGTGGTGCTCGCAAGCGACGCGATCTACGCGGCGTTCTACGCCGACAGCAGCGCTCACGCGTTCCTGCACTCGCACTCGTATACCGGCAACGCGCTCGCATGCCGCGCGGCCCTGACGGTGCTCGACATATTTCGTGACGACGACGTGCTGGCGGCCAACCGCGCCGCCGCGCAGCGCTGGGACGCGATCGCCGCTCCGCTGGCGGCACATGCGCGGGTGCACCGCTGGCGGCGTTGCGGGATGATCATCGCCTTCGAAGCCGATGCGTCGCGCGCGGATTTCTCACAGTGGTTCTTCGCTGCCGCGCTGGCGCGCGGACTGCTGCTGAGGCCGATCGGCAATACCGTCTATTTCATGCCCCCCTATATCGTTACTGACGACGAGGTCGCCATGCTGGTCGACGGTTGCGTGCGGATACTCGACACGTTGTGAAACGCGCGCTGGCCTGGTGCCTGGCGGTTTGCGCGTGTACCGCCGTTCACGCCGCCACGCCGCGCGCGGTGACCCGCGCGTTCCTCGATTCCGGCATTCCGCTGTCGAGCGTGGCGTTCGTCGTGCAGCGCGCCGATGGTGCGGCTCCGCTGTTTTCATGGCAGGCGCAGCACGCGATGTCGGCAGCGTCGGTGATGAAGCTGCTGACCACGCTGGCGTCGCTCGAGATACTGGGGCGTGACTACCGCTGGACGACCGACGCGTACCTGCGCGGAACGCTGCACGACGGGACACTCGACGGCGATCTCGTGCTGAAAGGCCATGGCGATCCCAAGATCACGCTCGAGCAGTGGCAATCGCTGATGGCCGCGTTGCGCCACAACGGTCTCGATGACATCCGCGGCGACCTGGTGCTGGATCGCAGCGACTTCGCGCTGCCGCCGCACGACCCTGCGGCCTTCGACGGCGAGCCGCTGAAGCCGTACAACGTCGGCGCGGACGCGCTGCTGGTCAACTTCAAGTCGGTGCGCTTCACGTTCACGCCGAATGCCGCCGGTGACGGCGTCGATGTCGCCGCCGAACCGGCGCTGCCTGGCATCGCGCTGGCTAGCACGCTGACGCTGGATACGCTGTCTTCCTGCGACGACTGGCGCGCGGATGTTGCTGCGGTGTTCGTCGACCAGCGCACGACCGCAGGCGCGCGCTTCGGCGGACGCTATCCGCAGGCATGCGGCGCACGCGACTGGTACGTCGCGTTGCTCGATCACCCGCATTATGTGCAGGGAATGTTCACCACGTATTTCAATGCCGCGGGAGGCCATTTCGCG
>JBDTJK010000256.1:0-10549 GCA_039935875.1 Casimicrobiaceae bacterium | reverse complement strand
CGTCGCAGCTGTGGGAGACGACGATGGATCCGACCGCGCGGCGCATGCTGAAGGTGCAGATCGAGGACACCGTGTCGTCGAACGAGATCTTCGACAAGCTGATGGGCGAGGATGTCGAGCCGCGGCGATCGTTCATCGAGGCCAACGCGCTCGGCGTGCGCAATCTGGATATCTGACGTTCGTGGCTGGTCCTCGGTGCGCTTCAGGATAGCGTGGATGTCTGGATGGACCCGACACAGGGGGCTTGGCCAATGCC
The DNA here is from genome assembly GCA_039935875.1 of Casimicrobiaceae bacterium. Lineage (GTDB taxonomy): Bacteria > Pseudomonadota > Gammaproteobacteria > Burkholderiales > Casimicrobiaceae > VBCG01. The sequence continues at coordinate 10,293 of JBDTJK010000256.1, read as the reverse complement.
AAGCCCTTTTTGTATTGGGCGGATTGCGTGCTGGAGCGAATGGCTCACAAATCCTCGTATGGTCGCCGTGGCAATTTCGCGGTGGCGCTTGCCACCAACACAGACATTCGAAATGTTGACTTCTCATGAAGCTGTGTCAGGGGGATGCAAATGACCCAGGAAAGTGGTTCGGCAACGATCCACCCGCGCCTTGCCGTACTGATCGATGCGGATAACGCCCAGCCATCGGTCATTGAAGGGGTGCTCGCGGAAGTCGCCAAATTCGGAGTCGCGAGTGTCAAGCGAATCTACGGCGATTGGACGTCGACCGGCCACGCGCAATGGAAGCTGAGCCTGCTCAAGCACTCGATCAGCCCGATACAGCAGTTTGCCTATACGCGGGGAAAGAATGCCACCGACAGTTCGCTGATCATCGATGCGATGGACCTGATGCACACGCAGCGATTCGACGGGTTCTGCCTGGTGTCGAGCGACAGCGATTTCACCCGGCTTGCGCAGCGATTGCGCGAAGAGGGTCTCACCGTGCTGGGGTTTGGCGAACGGAAGACGCCGGAGTCGTTCGTCGCTGCCTGCGACAAGTTCGTCTACACCGAGGTGTTGCGGCCGGACGCGGCCATTGCCATCAAATTCGCTGATAAACCGTTTTCGGCGCCGCCGATCGAGCCGGAAGCAGCAACCCGTCGCCCAAGCAAGGCATCAGCCGGTGCGGAAGTACTCGCATTGACGCGCGTCGCAACTTCAGGATTGCCTTCCGAGTTGATCCTGCAGGCGATCGAGGACGCCTCCGACGACAGTGGGTGGGCGCATCTGGGCGCAGTCGGAAGCCTGTTGACCAAGCTGAGGCCCGATTTCGATTCGCGACTGTACGGCAGCAAAAAGCTGAGCGACTTGTTGAAAAAACATCCGCACCTGTTCACATTGGAGGAACGCGGATCGGCAGGACTCGCGAGCAAGGTGATTTATGTGCGTGCGGCGCTGGCCGGAAGCTCGCGCTGAATCTGGCGAAGCGTAGCGACGAACGTGCCTACCAATCCACCCCTATCGTTGCGCTGACGGGGGCCCTCACTGCGCTACAGAAGCCGGTGGTCGCGCTGCAGGCGGGTACGCCGCTGGCGGTGACGGCATTCTGCGCGGTGTGGCGTGCAGGCGCGGCACGGCCGTCGACTTTTGCCGTATCTCCGGCATCGTGATGCCGCCAATGGCGACCGCCACGGCGATGGCGTCCAGCAACAGTCGTTGGCGCCAGCGCATGCCGAGATGGATACCGAACGCCCAATACGCCACCGCAACGAACAGTCCAAGCAGGGCACCGAAAAGCATCCATGGCAAGCCACTGACATCGACGCAATGCGCCCATGCGCAGGCGACATTGACGAAGAGCATGAACACGCCAGCGCCGAGCCCGAGCGCCACCGGGACCTCCAGCGCGGAGAGCGCGACTTTGCCGGCGAGAGGGTTTTCCGATTCAGCCATGGTGAGTCAACGTGTTCCAGCGATGAAAGGGGTTGCACGAAAACGACGGCATGCCGGACATTGTAGCCACGATCCGCCGCGTAGCAGTCGATGCGGGCGCCGCCGAACAATCTTCTGACGGTTGCGTACCCGGCTACATCTGCCGGAACTGGTGGTGGTAGGCCTGGCTGACCGCGAAGCGCTCGTCGCGCCCGGCCAGCACCACGTCCATCCGCCCGTCGTCGTGGCGTTGCACGACGTCGATGGTGCGGATGTTGACAATCGTGCCGCGGTGGATCTGCCAGAACACCTGCGGATCGAGCTCCTGCACCAGTTCCTTGATCGGCTTGCGGATCAGCGCTTCGGGTCCGCGTGTGAGCACGCGCGTGTACTTGGCATCCGCCTGGAAGCAGAGAATTTCGTCGACCGTGATCAGCCGCAGCTTGTTGCCCACCGTGGCCTGCACCCAGTTGAGATACCCCGGCATCCGTGCCTGCGCAAGTCGCGCCAGCAGGTGCTGCAAGTCGCGCGGTGGCGTCAGCATCCGCTCCTTCAGGCGCGCGACGGTTGTCGCAAGGCGTGCCGGCTCCGCGGGCTTCATCACATAGTCGACGGCACCCGCTTCGAACGCGGCCACCGCATGCTCGTCATAGGCGGTGATGAACACCACGTGACAGCGGCTGCCAACCTGGCGGGCGACGTCGATGCCGGACATTCCGGGCATGCGGATGTCGAGAAAGACGATTTGCGGCGAATGCAGCTCGCACGCATGCAGTGTCGCCACGCCGTCCTCGCATTCGGCGACGATCGACAGTTCGGGCCACAACGAGGCGAGCGCTTCGCGCAACTGGCGGCGCAGCAGCGGTTCGTCTTCGGCAATCAGCGCAACCGCCATCGTCAGGCCACTCGCGCGGTGTCGGGTGGCACGTGCAACGCTTTGTCGGCGGGTACCGGTTGCAGCGGAATGTCGATTGTCGCAACGACGCCACCCGCGTCCGCGGGCTCGACGGTCAACGTGCCGGCCGCGCCATACAGTGACATCAGCGTCTCGCGCGCGTTGCACAGGCCGATGCCGTTGCCGGCGTCACCCGCAAACCCCGCGCCGTCGTCCGCGACCCGGACGCGTAACTTGCGGGCGCCGGAGGTTGCGGTGATTGTGATCGTGCCGCCGCCAGGTTTCGGCTCCAAGCCATGCTTGATCGCATTTTCGGCCAGCGAGAGCAGCAGCATCGGTGGGAACGGATGCAGCGATAGCGCAGGTGGCACATCGATGACAGTGGCAAGGCGCTTGCCCATGCGAATGCACAGGATGTCGAGATAGGCGCGCACCAGCGCAGTCTCGTCGCCCAGCGTCGACGTTGCATCGCGCATTTTCGGCAGCGCGTGGCGCAGGTAGTCGATCAGCGCGCCGACCATCCTGGCCGCTGCAGGCGGATCGTTGCGCAACAAGTACTGGACGTTGGCCAGCGTGTTGTACAGGAAGTGTGGCTCGATCTGCGCACGCAGCACGGACAGGCGCGTCTGCAGCATTCGCCGCTCGAGTTGCGCACGCTCCTGTTTCTCGCGGCTTTGCGCGACGAGGGGCTGCACGAGTGCGGTGATCGCATCGGCCAGCGCATCGACATGCCGACGGTTGCGGCCGCAGATGTCGACCGCGGGCAGCAGCGTCTGCAGTTGCGCGTCGAGGTGGATCGTCGCCGCGCCACCGCCATCCGCGCCGCCGACCGCGACGTGGATGCGCCGGCGCGGCGAGCCCATGCGCAGCGCATCAAGCACGCGCAGCCACCACGTCGGCCAGCGGTTTGGCGCGGTGCCATCGCCGCCGTCGGCCCCGCGGCGTGCGCCGTACGCTGTCGATCGGCCGCGTAGCGCAATCGCGCGCGCATCGATCGTACGTGCGGTCGAATCCGCCACCACATCGTAGAGTGCCGGATCGTCCTGCATTGCGCGCTGCGCCAGCGCGAATGCGTCGCCGGCGGCCAGTGGCAGCGCGAGCTCGCGCTGCTGCACGGGCAGCAGTGCGCGGGCATCGAGTCCCTTATAGCGCCATTGCGCATAGCGAAAGCAGACCAGCGGCAGTAGCAGGGCCAGCGCGACGACGACGCAGGCTGCGAGCAGCCACCATCCGGACATGCGATCGAGTTTGCTGACGACGAACGCGCGATACGGACCGGCATTGGTCAGCAAACCGGGAATCAGCAGCAGGTTTAACGCGATGGCGGCAGCGAGGCCGATGACGGTGCGCACGACGCCCGCGGCAACGGCTTTCAGGTACGCGACGACGATTTCTGGCTGCATGACGGCGTTTATGTGTAATTGGAAGTCGTCACGCTACGTTCGGCGGTACCGGCCGGCAATGCCCGGCGCGACGGACGCCCCTGAATTCGCGATACGCGAGGCATCTCGCCGACGGGCAGCCGCGTGCGAAGTCCGGGCCTGTCGCGCAATCGCGCGACGGGCCCGAGCCGCCGGCGCGCAGCAAGAGACAACGGATTCGAGCGCAAGATTGGGAGTGCGCGGCGAGCACGGTGCCGATACATTGGCCCACACGCCTTCTCAAGCAAGGTATCGAACATGGCTCCGATGATAGACGACAACCCAGATACGCTGCGCTATGCGCTCGGTCCCACATCGCTCGGCACCGTGCTGGTCGCACACGGCGCATGCGGTATTGTCGCAATCCTGATCGGCGACGCGCGCGAACCACTGGTTCGCGACCTGTGGCGGCGATTCCCCGCCAGTCGCCTGATCGAGGGCGCAAGCGCTGCGTATCTTGCGGCAGTGACCGCGATCATCGACGGCCGCGAAGAACTATGCGCGTTGCCGCTCGACATGCGCGGTACGCCGTTGCAGCGCCGGGTATGGGATGCCCTGCGCAGAATTCCACCTGGCGCGACGCAAAGCTACAGCGACATCGCGCGCAGCATAGGCGCGCCGGCCGCGGTGCGTGCCGTCGCCGGAGCATGCGCCGCCAACCCGCTCGCAGTGGCGATCCCTTGCCATCGCGTGCTGCGTCGCGACGGTGGCCTGTCCGGTTATCGCTGGGGCGTGGCACGCAAGCGCGCGTTGCTCGCACGCGAGGCTGCGCGATGAATGAGCGTGCCACGGAGGTCGCGAACAGAGATTCCGCGGGCGCGGCAGCGCGCATCGAGGCCATCGAATGGTCCAACGTTGCGATCGAGCTCGACCTGCAGGGCAGCGCGGTGCTCGAAGGCCTCGTGTCGCACGACGAATGCGATGCGCTCGCGGAACACTACGCGCTGGATAAGCCGTTTCGCAGCCGCGTGGTGATGCAACGCCATGGATTCGGGCGCGGTGAATACAAGTATTTCGACTATCCGTTGCCGCCGCTCGTTGCCCAATTGCGCCGGTCGCTTTATCCGAAACTCGTGCCGATCGCCAACGACTGGCACCAGGCGCTGGGCAATACCGTGCGCTTTCCGGCGCAGCACGCGGCGTTCATCGAGCGCTGCCACGGCGCCGGCCAGGTTCTGCCGACGCCGTTGCTGTTGCCGTTGCGTTACGTGGTGGGCGACTACAATTGCCTGCATCAGGACCTGTATGGCGAGCACGTGTTTCCACCGCAGGTCATCGTGCTGCTGTCCGAGCCGGGCCGCGATTTCGAAGGTGGCGAACTGGTGATGACCGAGCAGCGACCACGGATGCAGTCGCGCGCGCACGTGCTGGCGCTGCGCCAGGGCGACGCGGCGGTGATTGCGGTCAGCCACAAGCCATTGCGCGGGACGCGCGGCGTCTATCGCGTGAACCTGCGGCACGGCGTAAGTCGCGTGCGCAGCGGCTCGCGGCATACCGCCGGCATCATCTTTCACGACGCACGATGACATTCGAACTGTTCGCACAATGACATTCGAATTGTTCGATTCGGTCGCCGACAACGCTGGATCCCGCCTGGCGCTTGACGCAGGCGCGATGGTGTTGCGCGGCTTTGCGCTCGTATCGGTCGACTCGCTGCTGGCGGACATCGGCGCGGCCGTGACGCGCGCGCCGTTTCGCCATCTCGTGACACCGGGCGGCTTCCCGATGTCAGTGGCGATGACCAATTGCGGGCCGCTGGGCTGGGTCAGCGATCGCCGCGGCTATCGCTACGATGCGGTTGATCCCGACAGTGGGGAGCGCTGGCCGCCGATGCCCGCATCGTTTCGCGTGCTTGCCAACGCAGCTGCCACCACGGCGGGATTCGCGCCGTTCGCGCCTGATGCGTGCCTGATCAACCGTTACGTTGCCGGCGCGCGGCTGACGCTGCACCAGGACCGCGACGAGCACGGCTTCGACGCTCCGATCGTTTCGGTTTCACTGGGACTTCCGGCAACGTTCCTGTGGGGAGGCCTCGCGCGCAACGACAGGACGGTACGCGTGCCGCTGGTGCATGGCGACGTGGTGGTCTGGGGCGGTCCTTCGCGCATGCGTTTTCACGGCGTATCACCGCTGAAGGACGGCAGGCATCCGCTGCTCGGGGCGCAACGCATCAACCTGACGTTTCGCAGGGCGGCCTGAGCGGCCGAAGCGCGAGGAACGATCGTCAGGCGAACGCCACGCGCCGCAGCGAGCGGCGCAACAGCCACGCGGCGATCGAAAGGTTGATCAGGTTGAACGCGATGCCGTTGATGAATGCAGCGTGGTAGGAACCGGTCGCGTCGTAGATCGCACCGGACATGTAACCCCCCAGCGCCATGCCGAAGAGCGATGCCGTCATTGCCATGCCGACGCGCGAGCCGGCCTCCTGCGCCGGAAAGTACTCGCGCACGATGATCGCGTAGGCCGGCACGATGCCGCCCTGGAACAGTCCGAACATCGCCGAGATCAGGTACAACGACACGAGGCCGTTGAAGGGCAGGAACAGCAGCAATGCGCAACCTTGCAGCGCCGACCCCAGCAGCAGCGTGCGCAATCCGCCGATGCGATCGCAGATCAGGCCAAAGCCGATGCGGCTGACGATTCCGCAGGCGAGCATCAGCGACAACATCTGCGCACCGCGCGCGGGCCCATAGCCGAGATCGCTGCAATACGCGACCAGGTGTACCTGCGGCATCGACATTGCCACGCAGCAGCAGATGGCGGCAATGATGATCAGCGCCTGCAGCGCGTTGCCGGAGAGGCCCAACGGCGTGGCGAGGCGCGGCACGAATCCGGTCGCGCGTCCGCCGTTCGCGGGCGACAGAGGCGGCGGCGTACGCAGCATGAACGCGAGCGGCACCATCGTCACCGCACAGAACACGCCTATGCCGATGTAGGTCTGGCGCCAGCCGTCGCTGGCGATGAAGTGCTGCACGATCGGCGGCCATACCGTTCCAGCAAGGTAGTTGCCACTGGCGCAAATCGCAACGGCGATGCCGCGCCGGCGGTCGAACCACAGCGACACGTGCGCCAGCAATGGCGCAAACGTGACGGCACTGCCCACGCCGATCATCAGCCCCTGCGCCAGCGCATAGCTGCCGAGTCCCGGTGCGTACGCGGCGGCGAAGTAGCCGGCTGACATCAGCAACGAACTGCCGATCACGGGCAACATGATGCCGAACCGGTCTGACACGCGCCCCATCAGGATGCTGCCGACACCGAACCCGACCATCGTCAGCGTGTACGGCAGCGACGCCGCGCCGCGTGCGACGCCGAAGTCGGATTGCACGGCTGGCAGTGCGACAACCACCGACCACATGCCAATGCCGCCCAGCGTCGCCAGCGCAAGGCTCGTCCACAACCGCATCCACGCAAAAGGAGATTCGACGGCGTGCTGCGAAATCATGTGGTTGGGATTGGCGTGCGCGGGGGACAACGCGCGGCGCGGCGGATAGGGGATCCGATATTACCGCGCGCGCAGCGCATGCCCCGGGATCCGTGGACAGCGATCAGGTCCTGGACATTCGCGACAGCGTTGGCGCAAGGTTGAGCCGCGTCTGGGCGCGCAGCTTCTGCGCTGTGCGCTGCAACGCTTGTTGCGATCCCGTAAGCGGCGCACCGCCGCTGGCGAGCGCGATCACGTTGCCGCTGTCGCAGGCAGGCAGTGCGTGCATGTGTTCGCCGAACGCGGCCTGCATCCGCGCGAGGCTGCCGCGAAGACCATGCCGGTAGGTGAGCAGGTTCATCGTCACGATGCCGCCGGGGGCGAGACGCGCGAGGCAATTGCAGTAGAACGGCAGCGTATCGAGTGCGCCGGCGCGGCCGTTGGCGTCAAAGCCATCGACCAGGATCCAGTCGAAGCTCCGCTCGCTCGCCATCATGTAGTCGGCGCCGTCGCCTATCTCGACGTGAAGGCGGGCGCGCTCCTGCGGCAGGCGAAAATGCTGTTGCGCGACGTTGACGACCTTCGGATCGAGTTCGATGACGGTTTGCGCGGCGCGCGGGAAATGGCGATACAGGAAGCGTGTCAGCGAGGCGGCGCCGAGGCCGACGATCAGCACGCTGCGCGGCCACGCCGGCGGATGCTGCAGCAGCAGCGGAAACATCATGTCGCGCGTGTAGTCGAGTTCCAGCGACCAGGGCCGCGCAATGCGCATCGCGCCCTGGATCCAGTGCGTGCCGAAATGCAGGTAGCGCACGCCTTCTTCTTCACTGACTTCGATGGACATCGGAGTGCAGCCGGTGCAGCTAGTCAGGTATTGACTGGCGAATTCGCCACCGCGCGCACGGCGGCGAATTCGCGCACGCTCGCCGGCGGGGTTGCGATCAGTGTCGCAGGCGTGGCGGCGGCGTCCACGCGGGCAATGCCGTCGTCGGCGCGCGCAGAATGCGAATCATGCGCACCGCGGTCTCGCGGCCCTGGTAATAGCCGTCGATGCGCAGCGATTCCTCGAACGACAGCTGGCGGTACAGCGCATGCGCAGGCGGATTCGATTCGCGAACTTCAACGTGCACCGATGAGGCGCCGGCCGTGACCGCGCTGGCAATCAGCCACTGAGCGAGCCCGCGCGCGATGCCGCGCCGCCGGTGCGAGGGACGCACGGCCAGCAGCACGAGGTGAGCGCGCTCGTCGCCGAATTCCATGATCGCGAAACCGGCGATGCGCGAGCCGTCGCGTGCGACCACGGCGGTGTGGCTGGAGCTTTCGATCAAGCGCGCAATGCGCTCGGGGCGATAGCTCCAGCCGAGTCCCGCTTCCACCCAGTCGCGTGTCATCGTCGACAGCACCTGCGCGTCGGCGGTGACCGCGTAGTCGATCACGATGTTGAGCGGATCCATGACCGCGATTGTGCCTCGGTTGCGCGTCGCGCGCGAGTGATGGCGCGGCTGGGTGGTGCCAAAGCGTGCGATCATGCGCAATGCCATTCGTCGCCTGCCTTGGGCGAACCCTGCGCGCGCTGGTTGCCGTGACATGCGTTGCCGGCACGTGCTTGCCGTTGGCGCATGCCGCGGCCGACCCCGCCAAAGTCCTGCGTGTCGCGCTACCCGATATCGAGGCGCTTGATCCCGAGCAATACGACGATGAGCCTTCGTACGAAGTCATCACCGCGATCTTCGAGGGCCTCTACCAGTTCGACTACCTGGCTTCGCCCACGCGGCTCATGCCTTCGACGGCAGCCGGGGCGCCCCAGGTCACCGACGACGGCCGCACCTGGACGGTGCACCTGCGGCGCGGCATCTATTTCACGCCTGATCCTGCGTTCGGCGGCAAGCACCGCGAGCTGACCGCGGACGACTATGTCTATTCGCTGAAACGCTGGCTCGATCCCAACCTGCATCGCGGCGGCGAAGCTGCGATGACACAGCTCATCGTCGGCGCGCGTGCCATCGTCGACGCGGCCAAGCGTCCTGGTGCACGCTTCGACTATGCAGCGCCGATGCCCGGCTTGCGCGCGCTGGATCGCTACACGCTGCAGTTGAAGCTTGCGCAAGCGGTGTATGCGCCGACTGAATTCCTGTTGACGCTCGGTGCGGTTGCGCACGAAGTCGTCGATGCTGCGGGGCGCGACATCGGCGCGCGCCCGGTCGGTACCGGCCCGTACATGCTGAAGGCATGGAAGCGCGGATCGAAGGTCACGCTGGTGGCCAATCCGGACTACCGCCCCCTGCGTTTTCCACCGGCATCCGACCCCGCATACACGGTGCTTGCCGCGCGCATGGCAGGGCGCTCGCTGCCGCAGATCGGCGAGGTCGACATCTCGCTGATCGACGAGGAAAGCGTGCGCGTGCTCGAATTCGAGCGCGGCAACCTTGATTACATCACGCTGCAGAGCAACGTGGCGAACCGGCTGCTCTCGCACAACGCCCTGCGCCCGGACCTGGCCGCGCGCGGCGTGCTGCACTACGCGAGTCCGGAGCCGTACGTGTTCTTCATCTATTTCAACGTCGAGGATCCCGTGGTCGGCGGCATGGGCCGCGAAAACATCGCGTTGCGCCGCGCGATGATGCTGGGATTCGATGCGGGTGCGGCGATCGACGTGCTGGCGGGCGGCCAGGCATTGCCTGCGAACCAGCTGATACCCCCGCGCGTCGCCGGACACGATGCTACGTTTGGCGACAGGTCGCTGTACGACCCGGCGGCCGCCAACGCATTGCTCGACCGCCTTGGATTTGCGCGCCGCGGCAAGGATGTCTATCGCAGCCGTGCGGACGGCACGCCGCTGGTGGTGACGACGGACCTGCGCAGCGGTGGCTCGTCACCCGGGCTCGCGACGCTGATGCGACGCAATTTCGACGCGATCGGCGTGCGCACCGAGTTTCAAATGGCGCCGTTCCAGGACACCATCAAGAAAATCGAACGCGGCCAGTTCTCCGCGTACTACGGGGGCTACGGCGGCATCCCGTACGCGTACGGAATCCTGCAGCAGCTCGACAGCCGCGCCCCACGCGTGCAGAACGTCTCGCACTTCAGCCTGCCCGCCTACG
>JBDTJK010000255.1:0-5611 GCA_039935875.1 Casimicrobiaceae bacterium | reverse complement strand
CGTCGATCCCGCTGCTGGGCATCGGCCTCGCGGCGATGCTGTTCGCGATCCGCAGCCGCAAGGGCTTCGGCAGCAAGGCGTGACCACGGCATGACGCTACCGCAGGGTATTGCCTGCGACGCGACACCCGGTTGATAAAGTCTTTGAGTTGTAACGGCCACGTCCTCGGACGTGGTTTTTTTTGCTTCGCGGCTACAGGTGATCCGTGTCCACCCAGAATGGCGGGTGGTCGCAGCCTTCGGTGGATGCATCGACGTGCGCCGATCGCACCTGCGAAGCCAGCGCATCGGGAACGAAGCAGAAATCGATGCGCTTGCCGCGGGCCGCGGTGACGCCTTCGTGTTCGGCGTGACCAGCGGCGAACCATGCATCGACGAATCTGCCAAGCCGGTTGAGGCGACCGTACCGCGTGCTCAGCAGCGACAGCATGAATTCGCTCAGCTCAGCGGCAACATTACGATATCTTTGAATGCTGACCGCACCGTCAGGGATACGAACCACCGTTGCAGATTGGGCAATTCGGGGCGCTCGATGGGCAACGCCATCCAGCGCCACACTGCGCAGCCCAGCGGGATGTCGCCGACGGAGAAATCTGCGCCACCGAGATACTCGTGCGACTCCAGATGCGCATTCGCGACGCGCAATACTTCGCCGGTTTTGATGCGGGAAGCCTCGATTTCGTGATGGTTGCGCTCGTCCGGCGCATTGCGGACCATCCCCAGGAACAGCGGCCGTATTGCCGGCCAGAATGTGGTACTGGTCCAGTCCATCCACTGATCAGCCTTCGCCCGCAGCATCGGGTCGTCGGGCCAAAGCTGCGGCGTCCCATGCTTCGCTGCAAGATATCGCACGATGGCATTGGATTCCCAGAGAACGAAGCCGTTGTCGTCGATCGTCGGCACCAGACCGTTCGCATTGAGTCTGCGGTATTCCGGTGTGTTCACCACGCCGAAGTTGCTCCCGGCGTCGATGCGTTCATACTCGATTCCCAATTCCGCACAACACCAGAGCACCTTCTGGACGTTGACCGAATTATTCCTTCCCCAGATCACCAACATGTCGGTCTCCTGTGTATCGAGTCGAGTACGCTACCACGGTCACCATTCGGTTCTCCGCGGGATTGAATCGCGCATTGGCAAATGCAGTGCACTGCGCCCGATCTGAAGGTGCCGGTGTTCGCTCGCCTGAGAATTAGCCAGAGCGATGCCGCAACACCAAAAGACCACTTTCAATACTGTCGGACAGGCAGTGGCGAATTCGCCAACTGTGCCAAAAACGTACAAAGGAAACTCGGCAAGTTAGCACGCATTGCGCGCCATGATCTTGTGCCGTGCAAGCGACGCCAGAATCCGATTCCAGCTATAGTGCCACCGGGTGAGCGGCAGCGCGCGCCACGCGATCGCCGTCGCCGTTGACGCGCTGCAATTTGCGGTGCACGCGTCCCGCGTTGACCAATAGGTTGCTGCGCGCCCAACTGCATACCGTCGTTTCGATGATCAACGAAGGAGGTCCCGTTGGCCCATACGCGAGCACAAGCCGCCAAGCTGCTCAACCGCAGCGAGTTGGAACTCTTCGCCGAAAGCCGTGCTGATGTTGTCAAGACGCTCACTGCGGCGCGGCTGCGCGGCAAGATCCGGCGCACGCGCAATCTGCGCGACAAATTCCAGGACCTTTTCAAGCGCCAGCGACTGGCTACTCGGGCGCGTACCGGCAGCAAGGTCGGCACCAGCGGGGTGGCCAACCAGCGTACCGACCAGAAGCTGGAATTGTTCGCCGACATGCTGCAGCGATTCGAAAAGCGCCTGGCGCAGTTGGCAGCTGCCGAAGCCGCCGCCGCGAAGAAGAAGGCCGCTGCGCAGCGCAAGCGAGTCTTGATGAGCAAACGCCGTGCAGTCGCGGCGAGGTCATCGGGCAAGGGTCTCAAGGCGGATGTGGTGCCGCGCGGGGGCACGTCCGGCGCACCGTATCACGCCGATGAAAGCGCGCGCCGCGCCCAGACTGCCATGCGATTCAAGGTCGCCGGTCAGCAAAGCATTCGCGGGCACGTCAGTGCCAAGGGCCGGCGCAATCAGGCAAAGCGCGACAACCTCAAGTGACGCGGGCGGCACCGTTGCGGCAAAGCGGGACGGGCCGTGGCTGATACGATTGCACATCGTGCATCGACCCGAAACGCATTGTTGCTGGCGCTTGCCGTCGCGGCCGGATACATCGATGCGTTGAGCTACCTTGGGCTGGGTCGCGTATTCACTGCGAACATGACCGGCAACACGGTACTGCTCGCAATCGCCATCGCGCACTTCGACGCCGATGCGGCGGCCCGATCCGGCCTGGCGCTCGCCGGTTTCGTCGCGGGCGTTGGCGCCGGTGCGTGGATCGTGCAGCGCGATCATTCGGGAAGCCTGTGGCCCCGGTCCGTGATGGTCGCGCTCACGCTCGAGTGGATCGTTCTCGTCGCCTTCGCAATCGTCTGGAACGTGGCAGGTGTTGCGTTGACTGCGTGGTCCACTGCGTTGCTGATCGCGCTGTCCGCATTCGCAATGGGCACGCAGAGTGCCGCGATACATCGACTGGAGGTCTCAGGCGTCGCGACAACCTACATTACCGGTACGCTCACCCACCTGACCGCGCACCTGATGGGATGGGCGCAGCGAAAAGGGGCACCGGTATTCAGGTACAGCGCCCTGCTGGCAGCCGTATGGATCGTGTATCTCGGTGGGGCGGCTGCCGCGACGGTGCTTCTGCCGTTTCCGTTGATCGCGTTGTCGTTGCCTGCCGCGCTGATCCTGCTGGTGATCGTCATTGCGTCAACCGCCTTCCACGCGGACAAAAACTATTTGGCGCACTCTCGCGATCGATGACATGCCCTGCATCCTGGATACAGGATCAAACCCCGAAGTCCACCATCGCCCGCGACGCCCCTGCACCGGCGCCAAAATGTCCAGCACTGGCTGGCGCGCCGGATGCCTGCTGCAGATCGCCGGTCACTCCTGCCAGTAATCATTGGCCATTGAAATGGTACGAAAATGGGTTGCGATGACCTGTGACGCCGCGATCAGGTTGTCGGCATTTTTTTCGTACGTGGGCCTTACTTCGTTGCGAATGTCGGCCGATGGCTGCGTGTACTTCACCCCCATCTGGGAGAGCTTGATGGCGAGCTCGAAACCACCCTGGGGAGTGGACGTCTTCAACGATTTGAGCCAGGTATCAATCATGCGTTAACTCCTGATGTTGTTGATGCATCGAGGCGGCGAGTGTGCGTCGCCAGGCTTTCCCCGACCACGCGTCGATCGCGACCGGCGGTTGCCGAGCGGAATCGCCTGGCATGACTTCCATGCCTGCGATGGCGGCCCTGGCTGGCGCTGCCACCTTCGCATAATCGATGCATTGCGTTATGCCGCTGTTCGTTGCACAGCCACCCGGGACCAGCAGCAGGTCACATCCTGCCGCGTTCGGCACTGCGTCATCATTTGGCGTGCGTCGCCTGCCCGGCGCGCACCACAGCTTTTTCCTCGATCAACTGAATCGTCGGTAGCGCCTTCTGCGCGACGACAGGCACCAGCTTCCAATGCTTGTCGGGTGCATAACCGAAGGCGCGCGTGCCGGGGCCATTCCCCGGGGCGCCGACAACGATGCGTCCCACCATGCCGGCCGCTTCGTGTGGATCGCAGAAATAGTCGTACACGCCGGGAACCGTGAAAGTGTGTTCGAACACAGACCCCTTTGCCGGATACTCAGCGAGCAATATTCCCGAATCCCAGGGTTGCGCACCGTCCGGGATGCGCAACTCGTGATTGCCATTTTCCGGGTGATAGGACGCAATGGAATGGTACCCATTGACCTGGACCCAGCGCACCGTGTCGCCCGGCTGGATGCGCAGACCTACCGGATCGAAGTACACGTCGGCACCGTCCTTCGACATGACGGCACGCACCTCGAAGGTATGCGCCGTCGCGGACACCGCCCACATCATCATCGTCAGCAACAGCAATGCGCAGAATCCGGTGAGACTTGCAAGCCGCCTCTGTTCGCAAACGCGGGCGATGCTCTGCGGCCCATAGGATGCCAGGTACGCCGGGAAATCAAGTGAAGCGTCCTTCATTTGCGCGCTTCCATCGATGGCCAGCCGGCACTATTTGAGATTTGCATCCTGCTGCTGCTTGGTCACCAGCCACTGGATGATGTGATAGTGGGGCTCCTCCACGCCGGGATGTCCCGGGTTGTAGATGAAATCGGTATGGTTGATGTTCAGGTTGCCGAGCTTGCCACCCATGTCGTCGAAGTTCTTGTGGTCGTTGAAATCCTTCAACGGGATCATGTAAGTGACGTTTACCAGGTGTCCCTGCTTGTCGTAGCCCAGGAACGGCCCAGCCGGAAGGGTAGCGGGATCGACATACAACACGCCGAGTCCCGGCAGGTATTCGGGCAGCTTGACGAGCGTGCTGACCTTCTTGAAATTGGCAGGAGGCTGGGAATGGATGCTTGCGGCTGCAGCAACCCCCGTCGCGGCTGCGAAGCAAAGCGCAGCAACTCCGGGCACGAGCATTGTATAAAGGCGTTTCATGGATATTTCCTTTCGTTGTGAACACGAGTTCCGCGGATGATGCGAGCGGTCTGCGCCTCGCATCATCGACATCATGAGCGGTTGTAGCCGTCGGAGCACAGCACCGCGGCTGCCCGCGGCGTGCGATCGACCCCAGTATGTCTTGACGCAATTCGTCGCGCTGTCGGGCGTCCATGACACTTGCTGTCGGGTTTGTTTGCATCGCTTGTATTCGCGGTGCATGCGCTGTCGCGCTACCGGTGCCATCGCGCCGGTGACGTCCCGGCGACGCATGCAGAAATGTTGCGGAATGTCTGCACCGGTGTCGCACGGCGAATCGATCGTCATGCGACGAGTCCGACGGATCTTGGCATCGCGATGGTGTTCAGTCGATCTGGATCACGCCATGCTGGATCGCGAACTTGACGAGGTTGGGCAGGTTGGAGATGTCGAGCTTCTGCATCATGCGGCTGCGATAGGTCTCCACCGTCTTGGGCGACAGGAACAGCGCCGCCGCCACTTCAGCACTCGACTTGCCTTCGGCCACCAGCTGCAGGATCTGCCGCTCGCGGCGACTGAGGCTTTCCAGCGGGCTCGGACGGTGGCGCTCGGCGATGTAGTCGTCCACCACGGCGGCTGCGATCTTCTGGCTCAGGTAGCGCCGGCCCGCATGCACCACGCGGATGGCATCGACCACCTCGGCACCGGCCGAATCCTTCAGCAGGTACCCTCGTGCTCCCGCCTGCAGCGCCCGAAAGATGTGCTCGGTGGTCGAATGCATCGACAGGATCAGTACCTGCGTCGATGGACAGGCATCACGCAGTTGCTGGGTCGCCTCGATCCCGTTCAACTCCGGCATGGCGATATCCATGACCACCACATGCGGATGCAGTTGCAGCGCCTGGCGCAGGACCTCGCGCCCGTTCGCCACATCCCCCACCACGTCGATGTCGGCTTGCGCGCCCAGCAGCACGCGCAGCCCATCGCGCACCACCGCGTGATCGTCCGCCAGCAGCACCTTGATCATCGTGCGCCACTGCGCAGCACCACCACCACCTGCGTGCCGCGACC
>JBDTJK010000254.1:0-2690 GCA_039935875.1 Casimicrobiaceae bacterium | reverse complement strand
TCAGCGCCAGCAGGATGGCCGACGGGCCGACCAGCGGCACCACGCGGATGCCCGTGCGATGCGCGGCGGCGACCACGCGCGCGCCGGGATCGGCGATTGCCGGGCAGCCGGCGTCGGACAGCAGGCCTATGTCGCGTCCTGCGCGCGCAGGCGCCAGCAGCGCATCAAGCGCGGCTGCGGACGCCTTGGCGTCGAGCGCGGTGATCGCCAGCGCGGCGATCGGGCGCGGCACCCCGAGGGTCGCCAGGAACGCGCGGGCGGGCTTGGGTGTTTCGACGATCCAGTCGCCGATCGCACGCGCAACCTGCAACGTGCGTCCGGGCAGCACCTGCTCGGGAGGGACGGCGCCAAGCAGGTTGGGAACGAGATAGAGCGTGCCGTCCACGGATTGCTGCGTCAGCTGCGATCCGCGGCGGCGGGTCGCACAGCGGTCACGACAGCGCCTTGACCACGTCGACGCCGGCCTCGCGCAACAGGCGCGCCAGCGCGATCAATGGCAAGCCGATCAAGGCGGTAGGGTCGTCCGATTCGATGCGCTCGAACAGCGCGATGCCGAGTGATTCGGCGCGCACCGCGCCTGAGCAGTCATAGGGCTTGTCGCGCTGCAGGTAAGCCTCGATCGTGCGCGCATCCAGCGTGCGGAACGTGCTGCGCACGTCGACCAGCGCCGAGGTCAGCGTATTGCTGCGCGAGTCGAGCAGCGCCAGCGCTGTATGGAACACGATCGTGCGGCCCGATTGCGCTTTGAGCTGTGCGACCGCGGACGCATGATCGCCCGGCTTGCTGGCCGCAACGCCGTCGAGGTCCGCGACCTGGTCGGCACTGATGATCAGCGCGTCATCGTGTTTGGCGACTGCGGCGCGGGCCTTGGCCGCCGCCAGACGCACCGCCGTCGCGGCGGGGGCCTCGCCGTCGATCGGCGTCTCGTTGACGTTGGGCGTCGCGACCACGAACGGTACGCCAAGGCGCTCCATCAGCTTGCGGCGGTAGCGCGACGTGGACGCGAGGACAAGGAAACGGGTCATTGGCATGGCAGCCGCGATGGTAGCGCAATCCGGGGCCAGGGCAAATGCGACAAATCAGACGGAGAGGCTTGTTTTGCAACCGGATTTTGACAGGATCGGACATGGACGCTAGAATGCGTTGTTTTACGACACTACCCGGCAGGCCCATGGTCCGGCAAGACGAAGACGGCCCGTTGGTCAACCCGCTGCGGATGGTCGAGCGCGGTGAGGCGCTGAAAGGGGTTGTCGACGTGCGCTCGCTGGAACTTGCCGGCGAATCGCTCGCCGAGGGCGACGAGCCGGTCGACATACTCTGGACGCTTGCCGGCATGCGCAACGACGAAGGCCGCGGCGCGCTGTCGCTTAAGCTTGCCGGTTCGCTGCCGTTCACGTGCCAGCGCTGCCTCGCGGTGTTTGCGTGGCCGCTCGACCAGGAAACACAGCTGCTGGTTGCCCGCGACGATGCCGAGATGAAGGCACTCGACGACGCGACGGACGACGAGGTGATCCTGGGCTCCGGCGAGATCGACGCGTACGAGCTGGTTGAGGACGAGTTGCTGCTGTCGATGCCGTTCGCGCCCGTTCATCCGGACGCATGCCCGTAACAACTGCGCGGTACGCGTTGCGCGCGCCGTGACGACATTGCGCGGTGCGCCAATGCGCCTCGTGACGCAACTGCGCGGTGCGCCAATGCGCCCCGCGACGACGATTGATCTGGAGACATAAATGGCTGTCCAGCAAAACAAGAAGTCCCCATCCAAGCGCGGCATGCACCGTGCGCATGATTTCCTGCCGACGCCCCCGCTCGCAGTCGAGCCGACGACGGGCGAAACGCACCGTCGCCATCACATCAGCCCGAGTGGTTTCTATCGTGGCAAGAAAGTGGTCAAGACCAAGGCCGACGAGTAATCGAAAGCGGCGGTCCAATCGCCAGCGCGATGACGATCATTGTCGCCATCGACGCGATGGGAGGTGATTTCGGTCCTTCCGTCACAGTACCGGCAGCGCTCGCATTCCTCGATGCGTGCCACGATGCACGCGTGATCCTGGTCGGCATCGAAGTCGAGTTGCGCCCCGCGCTGTCCGACGCGCGCGCCGAGCTGCGCTCGCGCGTCGACGTGCAGCCGGCGAGCGAGAAAGTCGGCATGGACGAGCCGCCCGCCGATGCCCTGCGCAGGAAAAAAGACTCGTCGATGCGCGTCGCGATCAACCTCGTCAAGGAAGGCCGCGCCAACGCCTGCGTGTCGGCGGGCAATACCGGCGCCTTGATGGCGATCGCGCGCTTCGTGCTGAAGACGCTGCCAGGCATCGACCGACCGGCGATTGCATCGCAATTGCCGACGATGAAGGGCGTCGTCACCGCGCTCGACCTCGGCGCAAACGTCAATTGCACCGCCGAGCAGCTGGTGCAGTTCGCCGCAATGGGCAGCGCGCTGTGCGCGGCGGTCGAAGGCATCGAGCGGCCAAGCGTGGGACTGCTCAACATCGGCGTCGAGGATATCAAGGGCAACGAGCTCGTCAAGGAAGCGTCCGAGCGGCTCAAGCACTCGAGCCTCAATTTCTTCGGCAACATCGAAGGCGACGACATCTACAAGGGCACCACCGACGTCGTCGTCTGCGACGGTTTCGTCGGCAACGTGGCGCTGAAGACCTCCGAGGGCCTGGCGCAGATGCTCAACGTCTTCC
>JBDTJK010000253.1:0-8266 GCA_039935875.1 Casimicrobiaceae bacterium | reverse complement strand
CACCGAGGTTCGCGCATACCATGGGCGCGCAACGCCGAACAATGCGGCACCCAGGCGCGGGCTCGCCAGCTCGACCACGTAGAAACCCGGCGCGTTCACCGGGATGCCGACCACTTCGAACGCCTTGCGGCCAAGCGGCCGCGGCACCGCAACCGGCTTGCCTGCGTCGGATGGCTTGAACAGCGACTTCGCGGGTCCGGTATTGCGGATGATCCAGCGCTCGTGCACGTTGTCGAACTCGGCGTCGAGCGAATCGTTGTCGGCGATGCGCCCGAGCCAGTCGACGATCTTCATCTCGTCGCCCGCTTCGACGCGCGCGATACGCCCGGCGATCGGCGCGGTTGCGGAAGCTGCGCCGACAACCTGCTGCTTGCCGGCGAGTGGCGACTCGACGTTGCGCACCGTCACCGGCAGCAACGGGCCGCTTTTGCCAGCGTGGCTTTCGAGGATGCCGAACTTGGCCGGAAACTTGACGATCGGTGGACTCTGATCGGTGTGCACACGCAGCGGGAACGAGCGCGCGTTGACCAATGCGCGACCGGCGTCGTCGTGCAGGTTGGGTGGCAGCTCAATGCGCAGCGCCTGCATTTCGGCGTAGCCGGGGCCGAAGCTCAGACTGTCCACCCATTCGGTATTCGCCGAGCCGTCGATCTTCGTTGCATACGCGTTGCCGGCGGCGTCAAGCAGGCGGATGGCGGTGGCATCGCTGCGGCGGATACGTGCGCTGAAGGTGAGCTGCATCGGCAGCACCGGGATGCATTGCGCGTCCTTGTTGGCGCGCGGGCAGCTAAACGTCGCGCGAAACGCCGGCCGCACGGTGAAGGCCAGCGGTTGCTCGGATGTGGTGACGATGCCGCCGGTGGTGGCGATGCCCTTGCCCCAGATCAGCTTCATCTGCGCGCCCGCTGGAAGTGTGCGCGCGCAAGCCAGCAGCACCAGCGGCGAATCGGGTGCGTCGCGCAACGTGAGGAAGCGTTGTCTATCGCTGCCGTGTGCCGGCAGCCGGAAATCGAGGCTGCGCGTGCGTCCGCTGTCGTCGACCAGCAATACGCGCAGGTAACGGTCGATGAATGCGCGTCGCGCGTCGAGGATCGTGCGACGCTCGGCGCCGGTGACGATACGCACGCCGATTCGCTCGTTGATGCCTGCGGCCTCGCACCATGCATTCCTGAGCACCGATTGCGGGCTGGCCGGTGCGTCGAGACCGAGGATGAACACTTGCGCCTCGTCGATCGTGTCGCCTTCGTCGGGGACGCTGTTGAGGATCGCCGGACCGCCGGTCGACAATGCGTATACCGGCGCCGCCGCGAGTGGCTTGCCGGCCAGGTCCGTGACTCCGCTATCGAGCGTGAACGCGCAATGCACGCCGGCGGGCAGGTCGGCGTCGAAGTCGTATACCCAATTGCGCGGATCCGCCCAGCGCCCCTTTCCCGGCACGGCGCAACCGATCGTAAATGGCGCAACACCGCGCGGATCGCCGAATGCGACCATCGGCGTCGCGAAGCGCGCGGTGACCTGGCGAACGGCCTTGACTTCGCCTTGCGGCGAGAACGACGTGACCGACTGTGCGCCTGCCGTGCAGCATGCGATCAACCCGGACAGACACAGCATGCGCAGCGCACGCAACGTTGCAACCCTCGCCATCGTCGATCCCCTGGAGATTTCGTCGTTGTCCGCCGCGCCGGACGGTTGCCTGCGGCGCGAAGTTCGAGCATAGCGCGCGAATTGTGGCAACGTGCGGGCGGCATTGTGGCAGAGCGCGGGTGTTGCGGCGTGCGCTTGCCGGCACGCACAGAAAAAAGCCCCGTCGCGCGTCGCGCAACGGGGCTCATCCGCGACCGCGCGGGCGCTACAGGCGTTCGATGATCGCGGCGATACCCTGGCCGCCCCCGATGCACATCGTGACGAGACCGTAGCGCTTGTTGGTGCGCTGCAATTCGTACATGCACTTGATGGTCAGGATCGCCCCCGTGGCGCCTATCGGATGCCCAAGCGCAACGGCGCCACCATTCGGATTGACCTTCGCCGGATCGAACCCGAGCTCCTTGGACACGCCGATCGCCTGTGCGGCGAAGGCCTCATTGGATTCGATGACGTCGAGGTCGCCGACCTTGAGGCCGGCCTTGGCCAATGCGCTTTTCACCGCCGACACGGGACCAAGACCCATGATCTTGGGATCGATGCCGGCGTGCCCGTAGGCGACGAGTCGCGCCATCGGCGTCAATCCACGCTGCTTCGCCGCCGATTTTTCCATCAGCACGATCGCCGCGGCGGCGTCGTTGATGCCGGAAGCGTTACCGGCGGTGACGCTGCCGTTCTCCTTGACGAACACCGCGCGCAGCTTGGCCATGCCTTCGAGCGTCGAATCGCCGCGCACGTGCTCGTCGGTGTCGAATTGTGCCGGCCCCTTCTTGCTTTTCAGCTCGATCGGGACGATCTGGCTCTTGAAGTGTCCGGCGGCGAGAGCCGCAGCGGACCGCTTGTGGCTTTCCACGGCGAACTGGTCCTGCATTTCTCGCGTGATGCCGCACTTGTTGGCGACATTCTCGGCGGTGATGCCCATATGCACGGTGTCGAACGGGTCGGTCAGCGCGCCGACCATCATGTCGAGCATCTTGCTGTCGCCCATGCGCGCGCCCCAGCGCTGCGTTGTCGACGCGTAGGCCGCGCGGCTCATGCTTTCGACGCCGCCGCCAATCGCCGCGTCGGTATCGCCCAGCAGGATGTACTGCGACGCGCTGATGATGGCCTGCAGGCCGCTGCCGCACAGGCGGTTGACGGTCATCGCGCCCGATTCATGCGGCAGGCCGCCATTGACGCCGACCACGCGCGAAATGTACATGTCGCGCTGCTCGGTGTGGATCACGTTGCCGATCACGCATTGGCCGATGTCCTTCGGATCAACCTTGGCGCGTGCAATCGCCTCGCGCACGACGCGGGCGCCCAGCTCCGAAGGGGGGATGTCCTTCAGGCTTCCGCCGTAATCGCCGATGGCCGTGCGTGCACCGGCGAGGATGACTACTTCGCGCTCACTCATGGAAGGCTCCGCGGACAAAAGGGACCATCATACTGCCGCGAGGCGGGGAGTTTTCGCCGCCAAGTAAAATGCGAACGTGCGCTGCGACCGTCGGTCGCGCAGCGGCAGCTGACGAACAAGGAGCATCAATGTCGGAAACCCAGTGGCGCCATCATGGGGTGCGTGTCGTACGCGCCGGAGAACTCGACACCAACACCGCGCAGACGCCGGGAATGAACCGCGCGGCGGCGATCACCCATGCGCGCACCGGCGCGGAAAAGCTCTGGGCCGGCACCGTCGTCATCCATCCGAAGGCGAAGACTGGCGCGCATCACCACGGCCCCGTGGAAAGCGTGATCTACGTCGTCAGCGGCCGCGCGCGGATGAAGTGGGGCGAGCGCCTCGAATTCACTGCCGAGGCCGGGCCGGGCGATTTCATCTACATCCCGCCGTTTGCGCCACACCAGGAGATCAACGCCAGCGACGACGAGCCGCTGTCGTGCGTGCTGTGCCGCAGTGGGCAGGAGCCGGTCGTCGTCAACCTCGACCTGCCGAACGCCGAGGCCAATCCGGAAGAAGTGCACTGGGTCGACAACATCCATGCCGATCCCGATTTGAAGGCGCCGCGCGAGTGTTGAGTGCGCCGAAAGTTGCCGTCATCCGCGCGCAAGCGGGGACCCAGTGTTGCGCAGGGCGCTACACCAACGTCGCTGGGTTCCGGCTTGCGCGGGAATGACGATACGACGTCGCTGGGTTGCTGCTTGGCGATAGCGGGATCGACTCGCTGTCGCGGGAATGACGGCATCCGGGCAGTTGCAGATGCCTCGGAAATGGACCTAGCGCTCAGTCGGCGGTGATCATCTCGTCGTGTGCGGCGCACGCCTGCACCCGACGCAATTCATTCCCAAGGTAATGCGCGATCGCGCGCATGCCGAACTTCCCTGCGGCCCGTTCGGCATCGGAGTTGTAATTGGTATTGGTATTGACGTCGTACGTCCACAGTTCGCCCTCGCGATCGGTGATGAACTCGATGCCGGCAATGCCGATGCCGTTGTCGGCGATGAATCGGGCGTAACGTTCGATGATCGGATGCGCGAAATCGCTGATGATCGAAAAACGCGGCGCAGCCGACGCGAGTGCGGATTCGCTGACCGGGCAGAACGCGTCCCCCGCCTGGCAGACGTCGGCCGGGCACAGCTCGAAGCCGAGCGACGTGTCGACGCGCACCGCGTAGAGGAACTTGCCGCCCACGAATTCGACGCGCGTGATGAAAGGCTGCGGCGCCGCGACGTATTGCTGGATCAGCGTGATGCCGTCGACCGACGGCTCGAAGGCGGCGCTTGCGACGTGCGACTCCAACGCCGAAACGCTGTCGAACAACTTCACGCCGAGGCCCTTGCCCGCACGGTTGTGCTTGGTGATGAAGCGGCCGTCGAAGCCGCGCGCAGCCGTGACGAGCGCGTTGATGCCGACCGCCGCCACGGTGCGCGGCGTGCGAATGCCGTGGCGGCGCAACGCCTCGTACTGCGCGACTTTGCTGACCTCGAGCTGCAGGGCGCGGCCGTTGTTGATCACCCGTCGCCCATGCGACTCCAGCCACGCCAGCGCGGCGCCAGTCAACTCGGGCGCATAGCGGTGGCCGCGCGTGTGCGACGAAGCGCTCATCCGGTTGTAGAAAACGCCTTGCGGGGGCTCGCTGGACAGGTCGAGCAAGCCGCCGTTGATGAACCATTCGCTGAACGGAACGCCGATTTCGTCGAATGCGCTGCGCAATGGTTCGACCCACGCGTCGTTCTCGTGGATCACATGGACTCGGAACATGGTTCGCTCGCCTTCGCAACTGGCGCCGCGTACGCGGCGTCGATGCTTCCGAGAGTAAGGGCGGCCACGGCGAACCCCAAAGAACTTCTGGTTCCATGCTTATCGCTTGCGTCGTTTTGCGCCCGATGCGGAGTCATGTCGCCCTTTGAGTCGAAAGGGGTTGACTCCCAAGAATATTTCCATATAATTGGAATTATGAAATTTAATTCGTTGCTCGCTGCCGCACAACCGACTGATGGACACCGCGTTGTCGGCGCCCTGGCCGCGCTGGCTCAGGAGACGCGATTATCGGTTTTTCGACTGCTGGTGGAACACGCCGACGACGGATTGACGCCCGGGGCGATTTCGCTCGCCCTCAACCTGCCGCCGGCAACGCTTTCGTTTCATCTGAAGGAACTCGCGCACGCCGGGCTGTTGCTCGACCGGCGGGACGGTCGCTTCATCTGGTATCGGCCGGACCTTGCGGCAGTCAGCGGACTGATCGCCTACCTCACCGAGAACTGCTGCCACGCGAGCGGCAATGCATGCGGAACCGGCTGCGCACCGACCCCATGCACACCACCGTTGCGCAAAAGGATCACGCCATGAAGCGCTTCCACGTGCACCTCGGGGTGCCGGACCTGGCTGCCAGCATTCGTTTCTATTCGGACTTGTTCGGCGCACCGCCCACTGTCGAGAAACCGGACTACGCGAAATGGATGATCGAGGATCCACGCGTGAACTTCGCAATATCCCATCGCGGCGGCAATGCGGGTCTGAACCACCTGGGGCTGCAGGCTGACTCGGCGGAAGAGCTGGGGGCAATCGAGGCGCGATTCGCGGCCGCCAATGCCGCGCAGCTATATGACGAGCACAACGTCAGTTGCTGCTATGCGCGTGGCGACAAGCACTGGACGCAGGATCCGCAAGGCATCGCCTGGGAAGGTTTCCACACGCTTGACAGCATCCCGGTGTTCGGCGCGACGGTTGCCGCACCCGGCAGTGCATCCACCGGCTCTCGCGGATCGGCGGGAGGTTGTTGCGGGCTCACAGCGGAGGAATTGCCGGCAACGCGAAAGGCGACATCCTGCTGCGTGTGACGGCGTGTGCAATCGCAACCCGCCGTTCTCGCGCACGTCACTTGGCGCGGAAGCGCACCTCTGGCTGCCGCGCATCCGTGATCAGGCGTGTACGGACTGCGCAATCGTATAGAGCCCCTCGAGCACGAGGTTCTCGTGCAACTGGAACGGGATGGCGATGCGCGGCGCCACCGCGCGCACCGCGCCGCCCGACAGCACGCAGACCAGTCCGGGCGTGCGCGCGGCCTCCAGCGCGAACAGTCGCTCGATCGCACCTGCCTGCGCGTGCTGGCATCCGCTGGCGATCGCGTCGACCGTCTGCGTCGGATAGTCGCTGAAATCGCCATCCTGGTCCGGCAGCGCCGCGGTGCCTTCGTGCAGCGAGCGCAGCATCAGTCCCACGCCGGGCATGATCATGCCGCCTTTGAACAGGCCATCTTGCGCCAGGAAATCGAGTGTGGTCGCCGTGCCGCACATGACAACCATGGCCGGACACTCGCCAAGCAGGGCGCGTGCGCCGATCAATGCCGCCCAACGGTCGCTGCCGAGCTGTGCGGGATTGCGATACGAATTGCGCACGCCGCACTGGGCCTCGGCAGGAATCAGCCAATGCGGTCGTGGCGCATCCGGCCACGTTTCCAGCAGCCGGATGGTCGCCGCGCGCACGCGCGTGCCGGCGACGTTCGACACTACGATCGTCGACGGCACCGGCAGCTTCGAGAACTGCCGCTGCAGCGTGGAGATCTCCTCCAGCAGCGCGTGTCCCGACTCGACGCGATGCGTGTGCGCCTCGCCCATCGCCGACGGTTCGAACAGTCCCCATTTGAGGAACGTGTTGCCGATGTCGATCAGCAGGTGGAAAGCGCGGGTTTTGGGCATCGATGTCTTCGCTGTGTGCCGCACGCCGCTTCGTCCTCGCTTTCGCGCGGATGACGGTTCCCCGGCGCGCGGCCGTCATGAACATTCGCAATCCGGCGAATCCGGTCAGGCGTTCAACATAGGTCGCGCAGGTTGCCGTCCGACGTCGGGATCGCCATCCTACATCGGACATCCTGGTCGCCGTGACGGAGCGATAACCGGCCTGTCAATCACGCGTTCAGCGCTAACGATGGAACGCCGGTCCGCTCGGCGACAGTCGCGGTTCCTGGCGCAGTTTGGTCCACCCGCACGACGCGGGATCGGTTGTTGCCGGACCGGGGCCAGGTCGCGGTATCTACGGGGGTATCGGCGCGCTCGGCGGGTGGTCGCTGGCGCGCGCTCTCGGCATCACGGGCCTTGGCACCGCGTTGTGTGCGTTGCCGGTCGCCATGGTCGCGGCGACCACGCCGTGGGCTGGCGTCGCGGTGCTGTCAAAGCGCTGGCGCCACCGCAGCTGGCGCACTGCACTTCACCTTGCGGGATACGCTCCCTCGCCGTCTTGTAGAATGCCGGCGCGTCGACCTTTGAGGGAGTCCATCGCGTGAAAATGCTTCCACTGCTGCTCGCACTGGCATGCGTCGGGTGTGCCCCCAGCGACCAGTTTGCCAAGGACGAGGTCTATCACCCGCCGGTCTACCGCACCGGCAGCAACATTCCGTCGCAGGGCTCGTCGACCGGAAGTTCCAACCAGACCGACGTCAGCGGCGAATCGATGCGCCGGTCGCTACCGCCGCCGCTGGTCAGGAAGCCTCCCGAAGGCTGATCGCGGACGTGGTGTTGGCGGGTCGCTTGCCCGCCATCAATGGGCGTGCGACAAGGGTCGCGCTGACCACGTAGCGCCAACGGGTGTTGGGCGCAATGGCGTCGAACGGA
Organism: Casimicrobiaceae bacterium; assembly: GCA_039935875.1. Lineage (GTDB taxonomy): Bacteria > Pseudomonadota > Gammaproteobacteria > Burkholderiales > Casimicrobiaceae > VBCG01. Next base: position 580 of record JBDTJK010000253.1, on the reverse strand, counting down.
TAGCACGTTACCAGCGTCAGCGTCGGCGTGTCGTCCTGCGCACGCAGTTTCAGCGCGTCCGCAGCCACGATGGCCATGCCGGTGATGCGGAATTGCGCCTGCCTGCCGTCGATTCGCTCGACGATCAGGCGATCGCCCTGCCGTGCATCGGCCAGGAAAGCGAAATGGGTGTCGCGGTGGGCCGTGAACACCGCGTTTCCGGGGTCTCCCGCGCGTGCCGAGCCATCGAGGTGGCCCGGTCCCCACGCCAGCGTGCGGCCGGTGGCGCCGGCGAGGACGATCACGTCGGCGTGCTGCGCCGGTGCCCGCAGCCTTGCAACCGGATGCGTATCCGCCCAGGGCCACGGCTTGGCGTCGATGCCGGTGGCGCGCGTTGTGCGCCAGGCCCGTTCCAGCAGGAACTGTCCCAGATCGGCCTTGGCGACGATGTAGCCGCCGCGGGCGAGTGCGCCAGCGGCAAGCGCCAGCGTCAGCAGTGCGCACCAACGCATCCCGCGCGCGACACTGCCGCCGATCGGGGAAGACTCGGCCGCCGCCAACGCGCCGTCGCCCGTTGCCGGCGTTGTGCGCCCGCGCGCCG
>JBDTJK010000252.1:0-2864 GCA_039935875.1 Casimicrobiaceae bacterium | reverse complement strand
GCGGCGCGCAGGCGATGTCGCGCGAGTACAACGTACCCTATCTCGGTGGACTGCCGCTCGACATCCGCATCCGCGAGCAGGCCGACTCGGGGCGGCCCACGGTGGTGGCCGAGCCCGATGGCAAGATCGCCGAAATCTATCGCGACATCGCACGCAAGACGGCGATCTTCGTGGCGCAGAAAGCGGCCGATTTTTCGGCGAAATTCCCGAGCATCGTCGTCCAGAACACCTAGCGTTCGGCGCATGCGAGCGCGGCGCCGGACGCACGCCACCGGAGAAATCCGTTGCCGCAGCTGACGTTCACGCGGTATGTCGCCGCGCTGGCGGTGGTGGCGTTCCACGTGGCGAGCTTCCGCCTGGCGCATGGCGTTGCGTGGCCGCGCGATCCGCGCATGTTCACCTTCGTCACCCAGTGGCCGGTGGCCGTCACGTTCTTCTTCGTGCTGTCGGGTTTCGTGCTGACCTTGGCGTATCCGGCGCTCGACACTGGCGCGGCGCGCAGGACGTTCTGGCGCGCGCGCTTCGCACGCATCTATCCGGTGTACCTGCTTGCGCTGGTGCTGACCGTCGGGCTGCAGGCGCGCGACCAGTCGCTGTCGGCGGACGCGATCGCGGGCCAGGCATTGCTGCTGCAGGCGTTCGTCCCCCGGTGGGTGGGAACGCTCAATTACCCGGGATGGTCGTTGTCCGCGGAGGCGTTCTTCTACGCGCTGTATCCGTGGCTGGTCGCGTGGCTCGCGTCGCTGCGCTCGTTGCGCACGCAGATGTTGGCCACGGTTGCACTGTGGGTCGTGTCCCAGCTCGCATACATGGCGCTGCTCGGGCTGCGCGCGGACGGGCGACTGTCGGCGACGGCGGAAATATTCGTGCGCTTCAATCCGCTGCTGTATGTCAGCAGCTTCGTGTGGGGCATGGCCACGGCGTTGCTGTGGCGGCGCACCGCGGGCGCGATTGCGGCACGGCCGTGGATCGGGCGTTTCGGCGGCGCTGCGACGGCGGTCGTGGCAGTCGCGGCCATCGTAGCGGGCCTGTGGGCTCTACCAGGGCTGCCGCAGCCTGCCGCGTTGCCACTGGTCACCGACCATAGCGCGTTCGCCCCGCTGTTCGCCGTGCTGATCGTTGCGCTTGCCAGCGACCGTTCGTGGCTTTCACGGATGCTGGCGTGGCGTCCGCTGGTCACGCTCGGGGAGGCGAGCTACGCGGTGTACATCCTGCAGGTGCCGGCGTGGCTGCTGTTCGTGTGGCTGGTCGCGCCGCATTTGTCGAACGAACCCGTGAGCGCATTCTGCCTGTTCGCGGCGCTGTTGACGGTATCATCCGTCGTCGTGCTATATGCGCTGGAAAAGCCGGCACGCGCATTCCTGCGTGGCGCGAGGGCGCCCGCCACGAATCCTGCAACCCTGCAAACCTGACCGACCATGTCCATCAAATCCGACAAATGGATTCGCCGCATGGCGCAATCGCACAACATGATCGAGCCATTCGAGCCGGGGCAGGTGCGCACGGTGAACGGACACAAGATCGTGTCGTACGGCACGTCGAGCTACGGCTACGACATCCGCTGCTCGACCGAATTCAAGATCTTCACCAATATCAACTCGACAATCGTCGATCCCAAGAATTTCGACGAGAAGTCGTTCGTCGACCATGTCGGCGACGTCTGCATCATTCCGCCCAATTCGTTCGCGCTCGCGCGCACCGTCGAATACTTTCGCATTCCGCGCAACGTGCTCACGCTGTGTCTGGGAAAATCAACGTATGCGCGCTGCGGGATAATTGTCAACGTAACGCCCTTCGAGCCCGAATGGGAAGGTTACGTGACGCTCGAGTTCTCCAACACCACGCCGCTACCAGCCAAGATCTACGCGAACGAAGGCGTGGCGCAGGTGATCTTCTTCGAATCCGACGAAGTCTGCGAAACGTCGTACAAGGACCGCGGCGGCAAGTACCAGGGGCAGCGCGGCGTCACGTTGCCGAAGACCTGACCCGCGGCGTCATCGCACACATAGCCCTTCTGCGGCCCGGCCCACCGCCCGTGCGCTAGTCGATGGCGCCCGGCACCGAGCGATTGTTGCGTGCGCACCACCGCGCCGCAGCTCTTGCGGCATCCTGTTGCCGTGATCGTTCGCGTGGCAGGTGCCTGCGGCGCACAATACGCGGCTTCGGGGCCGGGGCCCCATCCATCGACCGCCGCCAACGGCAGGAGCAACGACCTCGATGAAATTCCGCTTTCCCATCGTCATCATCGACGAGGACTTCCGCAGCGAGAATACTTCCGGACTGGGCATTCGTGCGCTCGCCGACGCGATCGTGTCCGAGGGCATGGAAGTGCTCGGGGTAACGAGTTACGGCGACCTGTCGCAGTTCGCGCAGCAGCAATCGCGAGCATCGGCATTCATCCTGTCGATCGACGACGAGGAATTCTCGGCGGGGCCGGGCGACGACCCCGCCGTGGTCAACCTGCGCAATTTCATCAAGGAGATCCGCTTCAAGAATTCGGAGATCCCGATCTACCTGTACGGCGAGACGCGCACGTCGTCGCACATTCCCAACGACATCCTGCGCGAGCTGCACGGCTTCATCCACATGTTCGAGGACACGCCGGAGTTCGTCGCGCGGCACATCATCCGCGAGGCGAAGAGCTACCTCGACAGCCTCGCGCCACCGTTCTTCCGCGCGCTGGTGCACTACGCCAGCGACGGCTCGTATTCCTGGCACTGTCCGGGACACTCTGGCGGCGTCGCATTCCTGAAGAGCCCGGTGGGGCAGATGTTCCACCAGTTCTTCGGCGAGAACCTGCTGCGCGCCGACGTGTGCAACTCGGTCGACGAGCTCGGCCAGCTGCTCGACCACTCGGGGCCGGT
>JBDTJK010000251.1:0-3239 GCA_039935875.1 Casimicrobiaceae bacterium | reverse complement strand
TGTCGCCATACGACGCGCATGCGACCGATTCTACCGTGGCGTCCGCCAGTTGATCGGAGACGAAGTCCAGTTTCCACACCGCGTCGACCGCCTACAGCTGCACCCGTTGTCGTCATCCCACCACAATTTCGCGCCACCTCTGCAATTTCGAGCGGAGTTGCAGAGGCTCATCCGGTGGCTAAATAGCGCAACGCATTGCGCTGCTAGTAGCCATAGAACCCTTCGCCGCGAATATCGTCGTCGTCAATGCCCGCACCATTCAACGTCAGTCGAATCGCTTCGACCATCGCCGGTGGCCCCGCGAGGTAGTAGATCGGTACCGAAAGGTCGCCGCCGACCCGTTTCACCAGGCCTTCGTCACCAATGAGGATGAAGACGAACGACGGTAGGAACGTGAAAAGCGTGGCGACCTTAGCGCCGGCGGCACCGCTAAGGAAAAGGTGTACACGACTGAATATCGCTTGTGACCAGCTGCCGATGAAGCCCGCAACAGCGACGAACATGATCAGCGGCCCCGGCGTCGTCGTGCTACGAGGGTTTCTTTCGACGTTCTCGATTTTCTTCTTGGCACTTTTTTTTGGAAAACGTCTGTAATTTAACTGTCGCCATATATTTTCCTTACTCGTAATCAGCCGATGCGACCCATCGCCGGGAACACCTCCAACAGCCAATACGAGAATGTGGTGAGCTTGCCGGTTACCATGGCCACGCCAAAGAGGACCATGACTACACCCGCCACGACCTGCAATGGTCGTGCCGCGCGGCGTAACCCTTTAATGCGGTCGAGCAGCGTGCGCATAAAGACCGCAGCCAGCAGAAATGGGATGCCGAGTCCCAGTGCATAGGCCGTCAATAGCCCGATGCTCTCCTGCAGCGAGCTCTGGACGGCACTGACGGTGAGGATCGCACCGAGGATTGGGCCGATGCACGGCGTCCATCCAAATCCGAAGGCGATACCGAGAACAAATGCCGTGGCCGGGTGTCCTCCGACGGGACTGGGATGCAGCCGAAAATCGCGCTGTAGCCACGCCACTCGAAACAGGCCGAGCGTGATCAGGCCGAAAACGATAACGACGACACCGCCAACGATGTTCGCCTCGTAGCGATAACGCAAAAAGAGCCGGCCGATCGTGGTGGCACTCGCGCCGAGGGTTACGAACACGGCGCCGAAACCGAGCACGAAGAACGCGCTCAGCACCAGCGCCTTGACACGGCGGCGGCTGTCGATCGCGACGTCCACTGCCTGCCCGGTCTGTCCAGCGATGTACGAAATGTACCCGGGAACTACAGGCAATACACACGGCGACAGAAACGAGACGATGCCCGCAATGAATGACGCGACAAGGCCGATGCTGGATGCGTCCATCATCTGCAGGCAAAGGGAACCGTCCCGTTGGCTACGGCTTGGCGGTAAGCATCCGGTCAATCGCGGGAACCAGACTATCGGCGGGCACAGCTCCCACCACGGCCTCGCTCGCCCCCGTTCGGTTGTTGCGCACGACGGTGGTCGGGGTCCCACTTACACCTGATGAATTGCCATCGGCGATATCCTGCTCGATACGTTTTACTGCGGCATCCTCGCTCATGCACTTGGTTAGCGACGCGCCCTTCACGCCGACTGCTTCCGCGAGCTTGTCGATCGACTTGTCATCTGGCATCCCAGCGCCGTTCGATTTGGTGCTCGCGAACAGCGAATCGGCATATTCCCAGTACGCATCATTCCCGCCCAACTGCGCGACGCACTCCGCGGCGAGCGCTTCCTTTCGCGCGGCAGGGTCGTGGAACGGCAATGGGTAATTGCGATAAACCCAATTGATCCGACCCTTGTAGCGGTCGAGCAGCGCGCGCGGCGCGCCATGGAACTGTTTGCAGAACGGACACTCGAAGTCGCTATATTCGATCAACGAGACGTCCGCAGATGCATTGCCGCGGATATGATCGCGCTTCGCGTCGACAGCGCGCGCGGCCTTGGCTTGGCCCTGCAACTGTGCCTGTTTTTGCGTCTCTGCCTCCTGCGCGGCCTGCTGCTGTCGTTGTGATTGGCGGCTTAGCGCCCGGTCGAGCGCGGCATCCAATGCGCCACTGCTTTCGAGCTTGCGGACAATTGCATCGATTGTCGCGGCGCTGGGCTCGGCCGTGGCGTTCGCCGGGTCAGCCGCGCGCGCACCCATGCTAAGAGTTGTGGCGAGAATGAGCGTGAATGAAACGATCCTGAATCCGATTCTCATGACAGTTTCTCCAATTGTTTGCTATTTCCGGTCTTGCGCCGTGCTGCGGCGGATACGATGTTTTCTTACGGCGGCGTTTCGGGCCGAGTCTGAGTCGCAGAAGTGTCGGAACATTTGTTCCCGGAAAAGCCGCCACATTGTCCCAGCGCGCACATCGCGGCGCACGGCAGGAATCCGAGAACGATCGAGGACACTCCGGCTGCGACGAGCCAGCCCCATCCCAGGAAGAGGCCTAATCCGACCACGGTCGACAGCGAGACAACAACGGCGACGCGCCGCCCGATTCGACCACCCAGCGTGAGAATCTGCCAAACGTGCGGCGCATAGGAAACGGGCCCGTCCCCAGACGGGTCAGTCGTAGCGGCGTCAGACTTGCAAGTCTCCATCAACCGTCCTCCTGCTCAGATTGCGACAATTTGATAATCAAAATGCGTTACGCCGAAGTGACCGGTCCGGGCCCGAACCAGCAGTTGCGCATCATGCCGCCGTCCTCGTGCTCGAGGTTATGGCAGTGGTACATGAACATCCCTGGCTCGCTTGGCGCCACTGCAATGCGCACGCTTTCCCCGGGGAACACCAGCACCGTGTCCTGGTATCCCGTGTCAATCAGACCTTCGCGCAGGTCCAACGGTGCACCTGAACTGCGCTCGACCACACGAAAGCGCACACCATGGATATGCATCGGGTGTGGCATCGCCATCCCGCCGGTATCGTTCGCGAAGGTCCACATCGTTTGTTCGTCGAGCGGCAAGTGCTCATCGGCGGCGACCGCATTCATCTCGAAGAGGCGACCGTTGAGCGAACCCTGCATCATGTTGAATGCAAGCCGCGTGTGCAGCTCGTTGGTGCCCTCGCGTTCGGGGGTGACTGGTTCTGGGAGGCTGGGCGGATCGCTCTTCGTTGGCGAACCCGCAGCGACGGTGAAGCTCGCCACCGACAGCTCCTTGCCCTGCGCATCGCCCATCATCCCGCGGCCCATCATGCTGCCACCCATCATGCCGCCGCCCATCA
>JBDTJK010000250.1:0-2812 GCA_039935875.1 Casimicrobiaceae bacterium | reverse complement strand
TACGGCCTGAAGGCAGGAAAAGATGTTATGAAGAAGTTGCCATTTTTATGATCTACGAAGGCTGAATTATGCGACCCCGGCAGATACACAACGACTCCCTCTTCTCCCGGTTAGCCAGTCTTCAATTTTTTCTTGCCTTTAGCCATAGTTAAAAATAGCGCAAACGATTGTTAGCCAAAAGCGATCATTTTAATCATTGTTTTATTTAACGTTGCAATCTTTATCAATACCAAAGCCAATGATTCTTCAAAAAAATATAAGGTTGTCTGAGACTTGCCTTAGGCTTGTAGAAGAGAATAGAATTCAGGTATCAAATAATTTAATTACTATATGAACAACTCATCTTCATCCACGCAATCAACTGGTGCTACCGGAGCCATTGTCAATCCATCCTTACCGCAGAACAGGGTAGCCTCTGTTGACGTTTACAGGGGTTTTGTGATGTTACTGATGATGGCTGAAATACTTTCGCTTTCGAAAGTTTCGGCAGCATTACCGGGAAATGCTTTGTGGGAATTTCTTTCTTTCCATCAGAGTCACGTAGCGTGGACCTGGCTTTCTCTCCATGACATGATCCAACCCTCATTTACATTTCTGGTTGGAGTCGTATTGCCCTTTTCCATTGCGAGCCGAAAAAATAGAGGAGCTACATTTGGCAGCCTTCTTCGGCACACCATCAAGCGCTCTCTTATCCTGGTATTGCTGGGAATATTTTTGCGTTCCATGGATTCTACACAAACTTATTTTACGTTTGAAGATACCTTAACCCAGATAGGCTTAGGATATACCTTCCTGGTGCTCCTGGCATTTTATTCGCCGCGGGTGCAGCTTGTTGCATTGATTATTATTTTAGTTGGGTACTGGCTGGCTTTCGCCGTGTATCCTCTGCCTGGTAGCTCCTTCAATTATGAAGCTGCGGGTGTTGCTGCAAATTGGGAGCACAACCTGCATGGCTTTGCAGCCCATTGGAATAAGAACACAAATCTTGCATGGGCTTTTGACAAGTGGTTTCTGAACTTGTTTCCACGCAAATCTGTTTTCTTATATAACGAGGGTGGTTATTCTACGCTCAGCTTTATCCCTACATTGGGTACAATGATACTGGGCCTGTTTGCCGGAAACATGTTGCACGCTGCAACTACCCAAAAAGAGAAAATCAGGTTTTTTATCATCACGGGTTTATGCCTGGTTGGTGCAGGCATACTCTTTCATGTAACAGGCATCAATCCCATTGTGAAGAGAATCTGGACACCTGCGTGGACCATTTTTAGCGGGGGGATTTGTTTTTTAATGCTGGCTTTTTTTTACGGTATAATAGATGTAGAACATAAAAAGAGATGGTCATTTTTTTTAATGGTCATCGGAGTTAATTCTATCGCCGCTTATGTATTGGCAGATGGCGGAATGAGGTCTTTTATACATGAGTCTCTCTACATACATCTCGGCCAAAAATTTGACCAGGTTTTTGGTGAAGCCTATGCGCCACTGATAAGCGGAGGGCTTACCTTATTTCTTTTATGGCTTATATTATATTGGATGTATAAGAAAAAAATATTCATTAAAATATAGCTCTCCGAAATGCAATATTCCTTTTTAAAAAGAAAATATACTTTTTGAACACTTCATTTGTTGCTGTAAAGTTTTGCAACTACAAATTTTCTGTGGCCAGGATGCTGATACTTCTTAAAGGCCCCGCCCGTTGTCAACGTTTCCTAAAATAAGAGCCACGGCATAGGAATGCGGGGCGTAGCCCGTAAGCGGAACACCCCGCTGATGGCGCAAGTTTTGTAGCCAGGGTTTTGTGAGCCAGCTATACTTGTGCCGTTGCGTACTAACTGTAACTTAATTCAACCAATCCTTTCATCCCGCGGAAATCTCTTGCACTGCTATACTTCCAATCTTCTTCTCTTGTGACAAAACCTGCCTGCACCGGGTTTTGATGTATGTATTGCAACTTTTCATTAAACATTTCCTGTCCCTTTATTTCAAGCGGCTTATTATGCTGTTGCCAGAACTGCCAATCTTTATTATTGCCATTTCCTCCGGTGCAGGTGTTTCACATTTGCATCTTTTAAACCTCAAGATCTGTAACGCCCTAGTCTCCCGATCAGCGGGATTATGGACCCAAACTTACTCTCCTGAAAGGTGTTTCAACATTCAAAAATCGTTTATGTAATTACGATTCGCCGTGGTTAGTTTTCGCTTTCTTCTTCCGGGCAGCGACTCTTCTCGTAGGTTTTATGTAGCTAAAACATTCTGCAACTTTCGCCAGTTTAGGTGTTCCAGTTTGCATCTTTTAAAATCACGAGACCTATAACGCCCCCGCCTGGTCTCCGACCTGCGGGAGTATGCACCCACACTTACTAATCTGAAGAGTGTTTCAACATTCCAAAATCGTTTGTGCCATCAACATAAAATCTTGCTGATGAATAATGATAATCTTCAGGTACTTCGCATAATAAATTAATTGGAAGATACCTTGTAAAGGAAAGATCAATTCGCTAAACAGATTTCGCCGTTGGTCGGAGGCCAGACGGCGGCTCTCAAGGTTGCTGGGTTGGGCTTTTCAAAAGGAGCGCCACCTACGAAGGCTGAAATAGCTAGCTATGGCTTCTTCAAATTAGAAAGTTGCTAAGGGTAGCCGGGGTCATTCTTGCGCCAAAGTCGTGTTTTGGTTGGGGTGTCGGAAAGGAGCAAAAACCCACTGATGCTGAATCGGAGGCTAAAATAAATAGTATTGATTGCCAACGAATATACTCTTGGTCATTTATTGAATTCTTTCATAAAAATATTTCTCTATTATTGCAATTCT
>JBDTJK010000249.1:0-10487 GCA_039935875.1 Casimicrobiaceae bacterium | reverse complement strand
CCGCGCCTGCGCGCCTGCTGGCCTTCTGCGGCGCGATCGGCCAGGCGCTGTGGGCGGACGAGCGCGACGTGGCGGACACCGCCACGCTGGCTGCGCTGGCGCAGGCGAGCGGGCTCGACGCTGCACCCCTGCGCCAGCGTGCCGAAAGCGTCGAAATTGTGTCGTGCTACGACCTATATACGCAGCAGGCGATCGATGCCGGCGTATTCGGCGCGCCGACCTACGTGGTCGACGGCGAATTGTTCTGGGGGCAGGACCGGCTCGACTTCCTTGCCCGCAAACTGGCAAAATAGGGGGTTTCCCGTACATTGCACCCGGCCGGGCTTCCCGGTGGGCGCAGGTACGGTCAGGGGAAAGGGGGCGCCGTTTGTCGCGACGACTCCCCGGACCTTGCGGCGCGGATCCACCTGCGTCGCGGGTTTCCACATCATTTTGTCGTTCGGGAGAAATTCGCAATGTCCAACGCACTCGTCTTCGCGATCGTCTGCGCGCTCGCTGCCATTGTCTATGGCGCATGGTCGATCAAATGGATCCTCGCCAAGCCGGCGGGTAACGCACGCATGCAGGAGATCGCGCTGGCGATCCAGTCCGGCGCGCAGGCGTATCTCAACCGCCAGTACACGACGATCGCGATTGTCGGGGTGGTCCTGCTGCTGTTGATCGGCTGGTTCCTCAACTGGGCGACCGCCGGCGGATTCGCACTCGGCGCAGTGCTGTCCGGACTGACCGGCTTCATCGGCATGAACGTCTCGGTGCGCGCCAACGTGCGCACGGCGGAAGCGGCGCGCACCGGCCTCAACGAAGCGCTGGCTGTCGCGTTTCGGGGCGGCGCGATCACCGGCATGCTGGTGGTCGGGCTCGCACTGCTGGGCGTCACCGGGTTCTACTGGTACCTGGTGCATGCTGCCCATGCGGCGGCGGATGCCGCGCGCAACCTGCATGCCATCATCGAACCGCTGGTGGGGCTCGCGTTCGGCGGCTCGCTGATCTCGATCTTCGCGCGCCTCGGCGGTGGCATCTTCACCAAGGGCGCCGACGTCGGCGCTGACCTCGTGGGCAAGGTCGAAGCCGGCATTCCCGAAGACGATCCGCGCAACCCGGCGGTGATCGCCGACAACGTTGGTGACAACGTCGGCGACTGCGCGGGCATGGCAGCCGACCTGTTCGAAACCTACGCGGTCACCATCGTCGCCACGATGCTGCTCGGCACGCTGCTGCTGCCGAACATGGCGGAACGCGCCGTCACCTATCCGCTGGTGCTGGGCGGATTCTCGATCCTCGCGTCGATCATCGGCTGCTTCTTCGTGAAGACCAACGGCGGCAAGATCATGAACGCGCTGTACAAGGGATTGATCGTCGCGGGCGTGCTGTCCGCGATCGGTTTCTACTTCATCACCAACCGCATGATGGGTGACGTGGCGGCATCGGATCCGACGCTGTCGACGCTGCGCTTGTGGGGTGCGTCGCTGGTTGGCCTCGCGCTGACCGCGGCGATGGTGGTGATCACCGAGTACTACACCGGAACCGATTACGCACCCGTCAAGCACATCGCGGAAGCGTCCACCACCGGCCACGCAACCAACATCATCGCTGGACTCGGCGTGTCGATGAAGTCGACCGCATGGCCGGTGATCTCGGTGTGCATCGCGATCCTGGTTTCGTATTACCTGGCGGGCCTGTATGGCATCGCGATCGCCGCCACGGCGATGCTGTCGATGACGGGCATCATCGTCGCGCTGGACGCCTACGGCCCGATCACCGACAACGCGGGCGGCATCGCCGAAATGAGCGACCTGCCTCCGTCGGTGCGCGCGATCACCGATCCGCTCGATGCCGTCGGCAACACGACCAAGGCCGTCACCAAGGGTTACGCGATCGGATCGGCAGGCCTTGCCGCATTGGTGCTGTTCGCCGATTACACGCATGCGTTGACCGGTGCCGGCTACAACATCACGTTCGACCTGTCGGATCCGATGGTGATCGTCGGCCTGTTCCTCGGTGGACTGATTCCGTACCTGTTCGGAGCGATGGCGATGGAAGCCGTCGGCCGTGCGGCCGGCGCGGTCGTGCTCGAAGTGCGCCGCCAGTTCCGCGACATCAAGGGCATCATGGAAGGCACGGCGAAGCCGGAATACGGCGTCGCCGTCGACATGCTGACCAAGTCGGCGATCAAGGAAATGATCGTACCGTCGCTGTTGCCGGTGCTGGTGCCGGTGCTGGTCGGGCTGCTGCTCGGGCCGCAGGCGCTCGGCGGCCTGCTGATGGGCACCATCATCACCGGCATCTTCGTCGCCATCTCGATGACGACCGGCGGTGGCGCGTGGGACAACGCGAAGAAGTACATCGAAGACGGCCACCACGGCGGCAAGGGTTCCGACGCGCACAAGGCGGCAGTGACCGGCGATACCGTCGGCGACCCGTACAAGGACACTGCGGGCCCAGCGGTGAATCCGCTGATCAAGATCATCAACATCGTTGCGCTGATGATCGTACCGCTGCTCGGCGCGTGGGGCTTCCACAAGGCCGATGTGACGCACCTGTCGGTGCCGCCCGCGATCATCGCGCCCGCGTCGCAGAGCGCGGCGCCGATGCCTGCGACAGATGCATCGGCGACTGCCGACGCACCGGCCCAGGCCCCGTCCAAGCCGTAGCGCACCGCGTTTCGCCGACGCACAGGGGCCGCACACGCGGCCCTTGTCGTTTGCACGCCGATGCCAGCTTGTGCGACGCTGCGCACGGCATTGGCCGGGGCAGCCGTGCCGCACAGGTTGTAATTTTGCGCCGGCTGATTTCCAATGCGGATGCGCCGCCGGGCGCATCGGCCGGAGAATCGCGATGGCACGCGGAAGTCTGCTGCGAATGCTGCAACAATGCGCGCGGCGCGTGCGCGAGCAACATCGTGGGCCGGTGGTGACGCACGTCGACCATCGGCGACGGCGAATGCTCGCCCAAGCAGCGGCGCTCGCCGGCTCGGCGTGGTTGCCGCCATCCCTCGCGACGACGCCTCGCATTGCCTCGACGGCGCCGCGTGCAATCGTCATCGGCGGCGGCCTGGCGGGTCTTTGCGCAGTCGATGCGCTTGCAAGCGCCCGCGTCGACGTCGTGTTGCACGAAGCGTCGCCGCTCCTGGGTGGCCGCTGCTACTCCGAGCGCACGGCATTCGCCGACGGCCAGGTTGCCGAGCGCGGCAGCGAGCTGATCGACACGGGGCACTCGGAGATTCGCGCGTTGGCCGCTTCGCTCGGCTTGCAGCTCGACGACTTGAGCGCAGCGGAGGCGGCCGGCGCGCTTCCGGTCGTGCGGTTTGCCGATGGCATCTACCCGCTATCCGAGATCGACCGTCGCGTCACGCGCAGGCTGCCGTCGCTGCGTCGCGCCAGCGCGACGAGCCGTGACGACGGCGCAATGGCAGGGTTATCTCAATGGCGCTGTGGAAAGCGGCCAGCGCGCCGCACGAGAGGTCGCCGTCGCGCTCGCACGTCGCACGCGTCGCGCCGCGTGAACGCCGCGCGCGTGCGGGACGGTGGTCGCGCGCCTGAGAGCCCCGCGGCGATCGCGGGCCGCGCGGCACGCGTGATCGGCGCGTCTAGCGAGCGCGGCGCGATGAGCGCTCGAAGGATTCGCGTGCTTGCGTGTAGCGGTCGGAATCCTGCTGTCCTTCGACGAGATCGGCCGCCGCCTGCTTGATCGCGGGCGCAGGCGCGACGGGTGCGTCGATGGACTCATCCCGTTCGTGCGGGAGTTTGGGAGTGACTCGCCGTGTCCGTTTCATCGCGCGCCCCTGATGGCCTGGACAGCGCGCGATGGTTGCAGCAGGAATGGCATCGGCGCGGTGTCGCGGCCAACTGGGGCGAGGCACGCGGATCGTTCGACGCGGCCAGCGCAATGGCTTGCGGCAACCGGAACCCGTTGCCGGGAGCGTCTTGCGCGGTCACCGCGACAAGCGGCGTGCGCGAACTCGACGAGGCGATCCGACTGGCAATAGCGGCTCGCCGCGAGGAACGGCAACACGTCCGCTGGAATGTCTCCGATCGTGCTTTCCACCCGCATCGCCGGGTCGGCAAACGCATGCCGGATGTCAACCGTCGCCGCACAGGCGATGTGCAGCGCACCCGGATCGACGCGCAGGTGCAGCAGGCGATTGCCGAAGGGCGGATCGGTCAGCCAGCGGGTAGTTGCCCGCAGGTTGGCATTCACCTGCTCGGTCACGACGCGCTCTACGGGCGTCACCGCAGCCGCCACCGCGAGCATGCAACCGGCCGGGGCGTTGACGTCGAAATCGAGGTCGATGGTGGAATCGAGGCGGACCATGGCGACGCGTGCCGGGGATATCCCGGCGCACGCTCGCCATGTTCGACCGGCGTGACCGCCGTCGGAATCGGCAAACACCCCATGCCAGCGTCGGAAGACGCCGACAGGGGTTGTTGCGTCAGGAGCCCGTCTTGTCGCTGAATATGTGCATGATGTCGTCGGTGGACAGCATGCCCTTGTGCTGCTTGTCCATTGCGTCAAATTTCTTTTCCATCATTTTCATGAAGTCCTGCTTGCTGACCATGCCGTCCTTGTTCGCCATCATCTTGGTATCGTGCAGGAAGCTTTGCATGCCATCGCCGTCGGCGGCCAGCGCGGGCAGCGCGCCAGCCGACAGCAGGGCGGCGAACGACAGGATTGCGAGTCTCTTGGTCAATTGCATGCTGATCTCCTGGAAAAGGTCCGGGCGTGGCCGGCAATGCGTCCGTCGCAACGGTCGTTGGTGGCGACGCATGGCCAGTAGTCGCGGTACGCCGTGGCTGCTTACAGCGGACATTTGCGGCGCTTGGGCGCGGCGTCGGCAACAGGCTGTCCAAGGGGTGGCACGCGACCCCGGCCAGGATTGTCACGGGGCACGTGCGCGCCGGCGCTACCTTCGCGATGCCGGACTGCTGGTGCGCGCGCTGGGGCTGGCGCTGGCGCTTGGAATGGGCCTGGCGTCAAGTGGACACGCGCAACCGGTGTCCGAGGTGGCATCCGGCTGGAATGATCGCGCGCCAGTGCGCGCGCAGCACTGGATGGTCGCGGCGGCGAACCCGCTGGCCGTGGAAGCGGCATCGGCGATGCTGGCCAAAGGTGGCAGCGCGGTGGATGCGGCGATCGCGGCGCAGCTCGTGCTCGGCCTGGTCGAGCCGCAATCGTCGGGATTGGGAGGCGGCGCATTCATGCTGGTTCACGATGCGCGCACGGGAGCACTGACCGCATACGATGGGCGCGAGACGGCACCCGCCGCCGCGCGACCCGATCGTTTCCTCGGACCTGGCGGCACGCCGCTTGCGTTCCATCAGGCGGTCGTCGGCGGCTTGTCAGTCGGCGTTCCGGGGGTGCCGCGCCTGCTCGCACTTGCGCATCGCCAGCACGGAAAATTACGCTGGGCCGAGCTGTTTGCGCCCGCGATCGCATTGGCGGAGCATGGCTTCGCGGTGTCGCCGCGGCTGCATACGCTGATTGCGTCCGAACGCTACTTCGTGCAGCCGCGGGTTCGCGCGTATTTCCTCGATGCGGACGGCGCGCCGCTGGCTGTCGGCCATCGCTTGCGCAATCCGGCCTATGCCGCGACGTTGCGCACGCTGGCCCGCGAGGGCGCGGACGCGTTCTATCGCGGCGACATCGCGCGCGACATCGTCGACACCGCTGATGGCTATGCAGCCAACCCGGGTGACCTGACGCTCGCCGACTTGCAGGGTTATCGCGCGCTGGCGCGCAAGCCGGTGTGTGATTCCTATCGCGCGTACCGCGTATGCGGCATGCCACCGCCCTCGTCCGGAGGCATCACGCTGCTGCAGACGCTGGCGATGCTTGCGCCGTACGACGTGCGTTCGATGGGCGCGCAATCGCTATGGAGCGTGCATTTCATCGGCGCGGCCGAGCGGCTCGCGTACGCCGATCGCGATCGCTACATCGCCGATCCCGCATTCGCCGAAGTGCCGCACGGCCTGCTCGATGCGCGCTACCTCGCCGAACGCGCGGCGCTGATCCGCAGCGATTCGGTGTTCACCCGTGCGGAGGCCGGCGCGCCGCCAGGTACACCGGCGGCCGGAGGCGAAGGTGCGACGCCCGAGTTTCCGTCGACGTCGCAGATAGTCGTCGTCGATGGCCGCGGAAACGCGATCTCGATGACGACGACGATCGAAAACCAGTTCGGCAGCCGGCTGATGACGGCGGGCGGCTTCCTGCTCAACAACGAGCTGACCGATTTCTCCTTTGTCGCGACGGATGCGAGGGGCCGCCGCGTTGCCAACCGGGTCGAAGCCGGCAAGCGGCCGCGCTCGACGATGGCGCCCACCATCGCCTACGATCGGCGCGGAAAGCTGTTCATGCTGACCGGCTCGCCAGGTGGTGCAGCGATCGTCGAATATGTCGTCAAGACAATCATCGGCGTGATCGACTGGCAGCTCGATCCGCAGGCAGCCGTGGCGCTCGGCAATTTCGGCAGCCGCAATGGCCCGACGTACCTCGAGACCGGCACCGCGGTCGCAGCACTGGCGCCCAAGTTGCGTGCGATGGGCTATGAGGTTCGCGTCGGACCGGAGACCAGCGGATTGCAGGCGATCGTGCGCACACGCGACGGATGGATCGGTGGCACCGATCCGCGGCGCGAAGGCGTCGTGCGGGGCCGCTAGCGCGCAGGCGGGCATGGAGGCGCATGCGACCAGTCGCGCTGGCCTCGCGCGGCGACACAAATGAACGCCGCTTGCCGCACACGCGGCTTTTGCCCGTAGAATCCGGCGAACCGCCATGCTCGCACCGATCTTCTCGTCCGCCGTGCTGCTGCTGCTGGTCATCGATCCCTTCGGCAATGTACCGCTGGTGGTGTCGACGCTGGCGGGCGTGCCGGCGGCACGCCGTCGCCGCATCATCTTTCGCGAATGCATATTCGCCTACGCGATCCTGCTGGTGTTCATGTTCGGCGGCCGTGCCTTTCTCGAGCTTTTGCACCTGTCCGACGAATCGCTGACGATCGCGGGCGGCGTGATCCTGTTCCTGATCGCGTTGCGGATGGTGTTTCCGCGTGCCGAAGGCGTATTCGGTGCGCCGCACGCCGGCGAGCCGCTGCTGGTACCGCTGGCAGTGCCGATGATCGCGGGCCCGTCCGCACTGGCCACGGTGATGCTGCTTGCGACGCACGATCCCGCACACCTGTTTCACGCGGCAATCGCGTTGACGCTGGCGATGGCGGTCACCACGCTGGTGCTGGTCGCCGCGCATCGGCTGCAGGATGTGCTGGGCGAACGCGCGATGATCGCACTGGAACGCCTGATGGGGCTCGTGCTGACGGCGCTCGCGGTGGAAATGCTGTTGACGGGCGTGCGTTCGTTTGTGGCGCAACTGGTCCATTGAGCGATCCATGCAAGCCGATTCCATGAATATCGACGTGCCGGTCTGGGACCTGCCGGTGCGTATCGTGCACTGGCTGCTGGTGTTGCTGCTGTGCATGCTGCTAGCCACTGGACTGATCGGCAACGAGTGGCTGATTTGGCACATGCGAGCCGGCTACGCGATGCTGACGCTGGTGCTGTTTCGGATCCTGTGGGGATTCGCCGGAAGCCGCAACGCGCGATTCGCGGCGTTCGTGCGCGGACCGCGTGCCACGGCGCGCTATGCGCGCTCGCTGGCGGCCCGCGCGCACGAAACGCATGCGACGCACAACCCGCTGGGCGCATGGATGGTGCTGGCGCTGCTGGCGGCGCTGCTGTTGCAGTGTTCGCTGGGGCTTTTCACCAACGACGACATCCTCTACGAGGGTCCGCTCGCCAAGCACATCACCAAGGACCTGTCGGACACGCTGAGCAGCCTGCACCGGCGCGGCTGGTGGCTCATCGTCGCGCTGGCGATCGCCCATATTGGCGCGGTCAGCGCGTATTACGCGATGCTGCGCGACAATTTGGTGAAGCCGATGTTCAGCGGGCGCAAGCGGTTGCCGCCGTCGCTGGCCGATGGGTCGCTGTCGGCCGCGTCGATGCTGCGCGCGATCGTGATCCTGCTGGCGTGTGGCGCCGCAGTCTGGTGGCTGGTGACGAAATTCTAGAATTCTCTAGAGGCGGTTCATTTCTCGCGGAAGTCGTCGTGGCAATCATTGCACGCCTTGCCGACGCTGCCGACGGCGGTGCGCAACTGGGCGACGTCTCCCGTGTTGGCTGCTGTCACCAGCTTGGGTGTAGCCGCCATCAATGCGTCCTGGTATTGCTTGAACTTGGCCGGGTCTTTCCAGATTTCCGGCTTGGCTTTGGTCGGCGCACCCTTGTCGCTGCCGGCCACGAAACCATCCCATGGCATGTGTGAAAGCTCCTGCACGAAGGCGGCACTGCGCAGCGCCTGGTCCTTGACGTAACGCTGCTCGCCCTTGGCCATCGCGCCGAGGATGCCGAAATGCCATCCGATCGCGCCCATCACGCCCTGACGATACTTGATCGCGCGGTCGGGCTTCACGTCCTGCGCCAGCGCGGACGCGGTCACCAGCCCGAGGACCAGGGTTCCCACTGCCAAACGCAACGAAACATGCATCGGTCTCTCCACCAAGGTTCGAACAACGGGCGCCTGTCCCAAGACAGCGCAAAACGGAATGCCGCAAATGCTTACGCGGACGATAACAGCAATGCAACCCGGCCTATTCCATCACGCGGCGGCAATCCACTCGCCGTCGCACCGCATCGCGCCGGCGCGCTCGAGCTCGCGCACCAGCATCTGAGCCAGGTCGGCGGCAGAAAGTTTCAAGCCGGCGGCATTGAGATCGCGGTAAATGCCGACGCGGTCCAGGTAGTCGGGCAGCGTTGCCAGCGGCATCCGCCGGCAATCGAGCAGATGGAATGTCAGCACCACTTTCAGTGCGTGCCGCGCCACGCGCACGTCGTCGGACTCGAAAGCTGTCACGCGCGAATACGCGTTGGCGAGCGCCTGGCCCACATCCGTGAACGGCGCACCGTGGCCCGGAATCACGACCGCGAGATCGAGCCCGGCGATCAGGTCCAGCGTCGCGCGCGTCGCCGGCAGCGCCGCAGGATCGATGGCACGGGGCATGACGAACCCGAATCCGTTTTGCCATAGCGCGTCGCCGGACACCAGGATGCGATGCTCCGGGTTGTAAAACACCAGCGCGCCCATGTCGTGGCCCGGCGCCGCCAGCGCCTCCCATTCGAGGTCGCCCCATTGCGACGACGTGCCCGCATGGAGGCGTCGGTCGACCTTGAAGCGCGGCGCGAGCTGGTCGGCATAGCCATAGAGCAGCGCTTTCTCGTCCCAGCGCTCGACCGCATCCGCCTCGGCAGCCGGGAACGCGACGGCGCATGCGTATCGTTGCACCAGCGCTGCATTGCCCCCGATGTGGTCGCTGTGGCCATGGGTGTTGACGATCAGCGACAGCGGCTCGCTGCCGATGCCGTCGGCGGAGGCAAGCAGCGCCAGCGTCAGCGGTGCGTGTCTCGAATAGCCGGTGTCGATCAGCACGTGTCCTTGCGTCCCCTTGAGCAGCACGTTGTTCGCCGACAGCCAGTCGCGCACGAACACCTGCACGCCGACGGGCAGCAATCGTTGCGCCGCGCTGGCCGCGATCACGCGAGCTTGCGCAGGAAGTCGTGCACCAGCTCGATACGCTCGGCCAGCAACGGTGCGGCGCGCTCGATGCGCAGCTTGTCCGGGCCCGCGAAGCGGATCCGGCCGTCGCGCTGCACCAGCAGGATCAATGCGCCGGGATCGAATGGCGGCGCCTTGACGAATTGCAGCGTCGTGCGCTCGGGGCCCGAGTCGATCTTGATGACGCCGCGCGCCTTCGCGGCCAGCCGCAGCCGATGGCTCGCCACCAGCGCTACCGCCTGCTCGGGCAGCGGGCCGAAGCGGTCGATCAATTCCTCCTGCAGCGTGTCGATCTCATCGTTGCTGTCGGTGCTGGCGAAGCGCTTGTAGAGGACGAGCCGCTCATGTACGTCGTTGCAGTACGTGGCGGGCAGCAGCGCGGGCACGTGCAGGCTGATTTCGGTGGTGACACCGAGCGGCTCGTTCAGATTGGGTTCGCGGCCCGCGCGCAACGCGGTCACGGCGGCGCGCAGCATGTCGTTGTACAGCTGGAATCCGACTTCGGCCATCTCACCCGACTGCGAGTCACCCAGCACTTCGCCGGCACCGCGAATCTCGAGGTCGTGCATCGCCAGGTAGAAGCCCGACCCGAGGTCTTCCATCATCTGGATCGCCTCGAGGCGCTTCGCCGCCTGCGCCGACAGCGCGTCCGGCGGTGGCGTCAGCAGGTATGCGTACGCCTGGTGGTGCGAACGTCCGACGCGCCCGCGCAACTGGTGCAGCTGCGCCAGGCCGAAGCGGTCGGCGCGCTCGATGATGATCGTGTTGGCGGTAGGCACGTCGATGCCGGTCTCGATGATCGTCGAGCACACCAGCAGGTTGACGCGCTGCGCATAGAAGTCGCGCATCACATGCTCGAGGTCCCGCTCGCCCATCTGGCCGTGTGC
>JBDTJK010000248.1:0-12374 GCA_039935875.1 Casimicrobiaceae bacterium | reverse complement strand
AACGCCTCGAACGCCTCGAACGCCTCGAACGCCTCGAACGCCTCGAACGCCTCGAACGCCTCGAACGCCTCGAACGCTTCGAACGCTTCGACAGCGCAGTGACGTTCGCGCTCGTGGGCGCTTAGGCGCCCGCGAGCTCTTCCCCGGGAGCGGTGGTCGATTTTGACTGCCGCTTCTCGCATTTGCATCCGCACACAGAGCGATTGTCGCAATGATCTATTCGGTGCTGATCGCCGCTGCAGTTCCACTGGTGTTCCTGTACCTGGTGAAGCGACTCAATTTCTTCGAGACGCATCGCCGCGGACCGCTGTACGCGGCATTGCTATGGGGCGCACTGTCGGTCGAGCTTTCGTACCTGGTCAGCCACCCGATGGCGCTGCAGTTGAGCCGACAGTTCGTCGGCACGCATACCGGACCGATCGTCGAGGAAATCTTCAAGTCGCTGATACTGCTGTTCCTGGTGCGACGTTCCGATCACAATTTCTTCGTCGATGGCGCGATCTACGGCTTCGCGTCGGGCGTGGGCTTCGCGGTCGCGGAGAACATGCTCTACCTGAGCCGGGTGGGGGTCGATACCGGCCTGATCATTTCGATCACGCGCTCGTTCTCTTCCTCGGTGATGCACGGCAGTTCCACCGCATTGGTAGGCATCGCAATCGGCGGCTTCCCGTTGCGACGCGTCAGTCACCCGATCCTCGCCTGGATCGTCGGATTGCTGGTCGCCATCGCCTATCACATCGGGTACAACCGGGTTGCCTATCTGCAGATCGGCAAGTCCGGACTGCTGGTCCTGGTCGCCGCCGCGTTTGCCGGGTTGTTGCTGGTCGCCGCTGCCGTCATGTGGGCGATTGCCCGCGAGCGCGGGCGACTGCGCCGTTCGTTGATGCGTGACGGCGCAGTTTCCAAAGGGGAAGCGAGCCTGGTTCAGCGGCTCGACGACCTCGACGATTTGCTGGCCCCGGTAGAGCAGCGGTTCGGCGCACAGAAGCGCGCAAAGGTTGCGGATGCGCTTCTGTTGGGCGCGCAGCTTGCATTGCAGCAGTCGCAGATACGCAGCACCAAGGATGCCGAGCTGCGTACCGAGCTCGCGGCGGAGATCACTGCTTCCAAACGCGAACTGCGCCGCCTTCGTCGCGAAATCGGTGTTTATGCAATGTCGTATGTCCGCTCGCTGGTCCCGCGCATGACCTGGTCGATGTGGGCTCGCCTTGCGCAGGCGATCGCCGGCCGCACGCCGTCGGTACCCGGCATCTGGCACTCGGCTGCTGCTCGGCGGCAAGCGGCAGGCAGTGTCGACATTTACGCCCAGGCACGCGCGGGGATCGACGCGCGCAAGCCGGACTAGTTTCAGTCAACAGGAGTCTCAAGTGAAGTGCTTTTTCGATGACAACGAGGCACGCGGTATCTGCCGATTTTGCGGACGCGCTACCTGTGCCACGCATGCCGAGAAGCGGATGCCCTATATCGCGACAATTTTCGTGGGCGCGTCCAACACACCCAAGGCGGTGGTTGTCGATGATGCGCTCTGGTGCGGACATTGCCGGCCCGAATCGCAGCCCGTACCCATGCCTGAATTGTTCTGAGCCGGCGATCGCCCGCGTTCCCCCGGGGGGGCGCACTCGTCGCGATGCACGCACCGCGCGACCTGCGGTTTCGCGCGCAGGCGCTAGCCCGGCTTCACGAAACGCAGCGCAAACTTGTCCGTCGGGATCTTCGCGTTGCTCGACGTTTCGGTGCGCGGATCCGCTGGGTTGCGCAGGAAGTTACCCTCGGCCTCGAGTACGAACCCCGCGGCGCGCACTTCGTCGATGACCACTTGCTCGTCGATCCGATGCAGGGTCTTTGCTTGCGAAATGCCGCTACCGCTGCGGCCGGCGTGATCGATCACGACGTAGCGACCGCCCGGCTTCAGCGCGGCGAATATTTTCGCGTTCATCTGCGTGCGATCGAGTGGCAGGTAGGTGATGTCGTGGTAATTGAGTATCAGCGTGGCGAGGTCAATGCCACGCACTGCGTCGGGTAGCGGATCATCGGAAGGTCGTGCAACGATGATCAGATTGGCCTGTGGATGATCGGCGAGGCGCTTGGACAATGCAGCGCCAGGCCGCGCGGACTGCGCCCAAACGGTTCCACTCGGGCCCACTGCGACCGCCATCAGCTGCGACGTATAGCCGCCCCCAGCCGACACGTCCAATACCCGCATGCCGGGCATGACGCCCGTAAACGACAGAAACGCTGCGGGGTGCCGCTCGATGTCGGTGCGATGGTCCGCATCGCTGCGCAGTGGGCTTGCGATCACGCTCGCGTAGCGTGCGGAGCCTGCGTCGTTCGTGCGCGGCATCGCGCAGCCACCCACTGCAACTGCAAGCGCGACGGGCATGCACGCGCAAAGGATGTTGCGAAAACGTCGCCTGACCACGCGCAGCTCCGGTTACGAACGGGACGCACAGCTTAGCTCACTTCGTCGGCGCGCCATGCGCGATCCATCACTATTTCAGCACGCGCTCCCGCGCAGCGCGAAATTGCACCGCCAGGTCGGTGCGCGCCAGCGCTGCAACAGGTTGCAGCGTGGCCGGCGCCGTGGGAGGTGCACACTCATGTGCCATGGAGATTCGCATCAACCCTGCCGAGATCGAATGGACGGCGATCCGCGCGCAGGGCGCGGGCGGGCAGAACGTCAACAAGGTGTCGACCGCGCTGCATCTGCGCTTCGACATCGTCGCGTCGTCGCTGGCGGATGCCGTCAAGGCGCGCCTGCTAGCGCTTGGCGACCAACGCGTCAGCAGCGACGGCGTGGTCGTGATCAAGGCGCAGCGCTATCGCAGCCAGGAGCGCAATCGCGACGACGCGCTCGCGCGGCTACAGGCGCTGGTCGACGCGGCTGCTTCGGTACCGACGCCGCGCAGGGTCACGCGGCCGACCAGGAGCTCGCAACGCCGCCGCGTCGACGGCAAGGTCCAGCGCGGCAGGATCAAGGCCGCGCGCGGCCGCGTCGACGAGTGACCGCAATCGCTGTCGCGACTGGCAGTGCACGCGAAGGCCGATCTGCGGTCGACAGGTCAACGTGCAGCACCAGGGATGCTGGTGTCATGTTGGAACTGTCAGCAAAACGCTAAGTCCCGAAGGCGGCTTGGTGGCGGCGGCCGCGCTTTGCAGCAGGAAGGGCTCGCGCAGCGCAAGGAGCAGGGTGCGGCGTCAGCTTGCATAGGCGTAGTGATCGCCCACCTTGACCAGCGTGCGGTGGTCGAGATAGTCGTGAAAGTGCACGACCACTTGTTCAGGGTCGACCAGTACCACCGCGTACGCCGGCGGCTCGTGGCTTTCGAGAATATCGTCCCGCGGGCGCAGGTCGAATGGAACCTGGTGATTGAGCCCTCGCATCGTCGACATCGGAATGCCACGCCAGCTGCCGCACACCGGCCGATGCACGTGGCCGTAGAACAGGTGGCGGATGTTGCGCCTGCCCTCGACCACACGCGCGAACCGTTCAGGCTGCTGCAGCGCGATGGCGTCCAGCGCGGGAATGCCGATGGCAAATGGCGGATGGTGCATGAACAGAAAGACGGATCGCGTGCCGGCGTCGTCCAGGCGATCGCGCAGCCACGCACAACGGCGGTCGCAGTAAAGGCCGCCATGCGTGCCTTGCTGCAGCGTATCGAGGAAAATGAAATCCCCCTCCTTGCTGCGATGCACCGATTGCACGAAGCCGTCTGCGTCGCGCGCTGCCTGCGCAAAGGCGGCGACGAAATTATCGCGATCATCGTGATTGCCAAGCAATGGAAATACGGGCATCGGCAGCCGGCCGAGTTGTGTTGCGAGTCCCCGGTACGCGTCAGGTTCGCCGCGATGCGCCAGGTCGCCCGTCAAAACGCACAGCGCGGCGTCCTGGTGATTCGCAACGATGTCGTCGATGCACGCGGTCAGTCGTGCATAGGGATCGAGATCGAATAACGTCTCGCCCGGGGTGACCAGGTGCGGATCGGTGATATGGATGAACTTCAAGCGATGGCTCCGGCGCGACTCATGCCGCCCTGCATGTTAATCCCGGCCGCGCATCATTGCGCGTGGACGTCTTGACTCGGCCACAGCCGAATCGACGTGCGCATGAGAAATGCAATGCCGCTGGCGTGCCCAGCCAATGGGAAAACGGCCTGCCCTGGTGGTTTGCATCCATCGCGTCCCAGCGGCGGCCCGCTTCATCCATGTACGCCTGGCGCGAAATGCGGCCGTGGTTCGTCTTCGAATAATCCTGCATCCACGTGCTGAAATGCGGGGCAGAACGCGAGTTGGTGTTGTCCGGATGCGCCACGGCCGGCGCGGCGACGAGCGCGCCCGCAACGGATGGCTGCTGTTCCAGCAGGAAGCATGCAGCACGCGTCGGTCACCACCTACAGCAACTGAGGCAATGCGCTTATTGAATCTTGGCGGCGAGGCGATAGCATCTTGACTCGCAGTGCCCGTATATCTTCGTTCAAACAAGGGAGCGCATTCATGTCCGTCGGAACCATTCTTCTCATCATCCTGATTCTCGTACTCATCGGTGCGATTCCGGCATGGCCGCATAGCCGCAGCTGGGGGTATTTCCCCAGCGGAATCGTGGGCGTGATCGTGCTGATCGTGATCGTCATGCTGTTGATGGGACGGCTCTAGGCCTGGCCATCGCGAGCGCAGGGTGTACTTCGCGCGACGCGTCATTGCGTCGCGTCGGCGTTCCCGCGCAGTTACCGGTTGATGCAGGGCTTCGGAGGGCAGCCAGCCGGAAGCCTCCGCGACGCGCGAAAATTCCGCCCCGGTGCTGCTCGACGCGCCGATGTTGCGTGACGACGCGGCGGGTGTGCATGCTTGCGGGGCTGGAGCAGACGCGCGAGTTCGTCGTCAACCACTGCCGGCACGGCAAGACCAGTCTGGCACTGGGCGCTTCGGTGCGGCATCTCGAGGGAGGGATTGTCCGCCAGCGAATTCGCGGCGGCCGCCATTCCAGGAATTCCGGGATCTAAAGTCACAGATGCCGGGAAAGCCGGACCGCCTTTCGTTGAGGCGGTCGGGGGGCACCTGTGGCGGTTACTGCAGGGGCAGATCGAAATTCCGGCGCTAGGGCTGCGAAGCGTTGACGCGACGCGGGGGACGCCTACTGGCTGTCGAGGACTTCGCGAAGCTTCGATGCCAATGTTGCAAACGTGAACGGCTTGGTGATCAGCAGCACGCCTTCATCGAGGCGCCCCTCGTGCAGGATGGCATCGCGCGCGTAGCCGGTCATGAACAGCACCTTGAGGCCGGCACGCGACGCGCGCGCGGTGTCGGCCAGCTGGCGCCCGTTCATGCCGCCGGGCAGTCCGACGTCGGTCAGCAGCAAGTCGATCTGCGGATGTTCGGCGAGCAGATCGAGGCCCGCGCGGCCGGAGCCGGCTTCGAAGGTTCGATAGCCGAGCTCGTGCAATATTTCCTTCGCATGCGTGCGCACGTCGTCGTTGTCCTCGACGACGAGGATGGTTTCCGTGGCACTGCCGTGCGTTCCCGTCGAGGTGTGCACATCGCCCGTAGCGGCGGCGTCCGCATCGAACCGCGGCAGGTAGATGTTCACAGTCGTGCCGGCGCCCAATTGCGTATCGATCTTCACATGTCCACCGGACTGCTTGACGAAGCCATACACCTGCGACAGTCCGAGACCAGTGCCATGGCCGACATCCTTGGTGGTGAAGAAAGGATCGAACACCCGGGCTGCCACGTCCGCGTTCATGCCGACTCCGTTGTCCATGATGCCGATGTGCACATATTCGCCGGGAGGCAATCCGCTGCCCATTGCCGCGTCCGCCGTGTCGATGTCGACGTTGGAGGTAACGATTCGCAACTGGCCTCCCTTAGGCATCGCGTCGCGTGCGTTGACAGCGAGGTTGACGATCGCGACTTCGAGCTGATTGGGGTCGATGTGCACCCGCCAAAGTCCCCCGGCGAGCGCGGTCTGCACGACAATCTGCTCGCCGAGCGAGCGACGCAGCATGTCTGACATTCCGACGATCAGTCGACCCACTTCGATGGACTTCGGATCGAGGGGCTGCTGGCGGGAGAACGCGAGCAGCCGTTGCGTCAGTGCCGCGGCGCGCTGGGCGCCACGCATCGCC
Organism: Casimicrobiaceae bacterium; assembly: GCA_039935875.1. Lineage (GTDB taxonomy): Bacteria > Pseudomonadota > Gammaproteobacteria > Burkholderiales > Casimicrobiaceae > VBCG01. Next base: position 6,255 of record JBDTJK010000248.1, on the reverse strand, counting down.
ACTTCAGCCGCATGTGCAAGACGCTGGTGATCGGGCTGCGCGGTCGTCAGCACCCGCTGCATGGTCTCGATATTGCCCATGATGATGGCGAGCAGGTTGTTGAAGTCGTGTGCCACCCCGCCCGTCAAGTGTCCCATTCCCTCCATTTTCTGGGCTTGCGCGAGTTGCTCCTGCGAGCGCTGCAACGCGATCATCGCGTTGCGTCGCTCGGTGATGTCGCGGGTGATCTTGGCAAAGCCGATGTGCTCTCCGTGGGTGTCACGGATGGCGTTCAGCACGACGCTTGCCCAGAAACGCGTGCCGTCCCTGCGTACGCGCCAGCCCTCCGCCTCGTACTTGCCTTCGCGCGCCGCGATCGCGAGCGCCTTCCCCGGGAGTCCCGCGCGTCGATCGTCATCCGCGAAGAACATGCCGAAATGCCGGCCGATGACATCGTGGCTCGAGTATCCCTTGATGCGCTCTGCACCGGCGTTCCAGTTGGTGATGATGCCATGTGGATCGAGCATGTAGATCGCATAGTCGATCACCCCCGCGACCAGCAGGCTGAAACGGCCCTCGACTCTTTCCCGCTCCTGTGCCTCCGCGAGCAGCGAAGCGTTACTGCGTGCCAGTTGCGCCGTTCGTTCGGCGACGCGCGCCTCGAGCGTCTGTTCGCTTCGCAGCAAGGCCAGCTCGATCGTCTTGCGCCGCTCGATTTCTTCCTGCGCGGCGCGATAGAGTCGCGCCTTGTCGATGGCGATGCCCGCCTGCACGGCGATGGCAGCGACGATCCGCTCGGCGTGATCATCGAACACCCCCGCATCGGGATGGCCGAAGAACAGCCCGCCCAGAACCTCGCCGGAACGGGTGAACACCGGCACCGCAAGGTAGCTGCGCAGCGGCGGGTGCCCTTTGGGCATGCCGAAATGAGGCTCGTTGTGGCCGTAGCGAGGATCGGCGGTGATGTCCGCCGAGCGCACGATGCCTTCGCCGCGGAAGGTTGGGCCGAACACGCCGGTGTTGCGCGGCATCGGAAACCCGGCAAACGCATCGCGGGCTACGCCGGATAGCGCATACAACGTGTACGACTCGCCGTTGTCGTTAACGACGTTGTACAGGAATGCGCCGAAGGCCGCGCGCGACAACTCGGTAGCGGCATCGGTGACGACTTGTACTGCGCGATCGAGGTCAGCTTCTGCAGCCACTGCACTGCCGACCTTGTTCAGGATCTCGAGAATCTTGGCTTCCTCGCGCAGCAGCCGGGTCGTATCCAAGCGCGTCTGCGCGAGTTGCAGGTTGGCGCTGACGCGCGCGAGGAGTTCGCCGGGGCCGATCGGCTTGGCAAGGAAATCGTCGGCGCCCTTGGGAAGATCGTAATCGTGCAACGACGAACCGCTGCGCGACGACAGTGCGATGATCGGTATGTCGCGCAATGCCTCGCTGGTGCGCAGTGCATGTATCAAGGCGACGCCTCCACCGCGAGGCGAGACGACATCGATCAGCAACAGGTCCGGTCGATAGCGCTGCGTAGCGGCGATGGCCTCCGCCGCGGTGAAAACGAGCTCGACCTTATATTTCTCGCTCAGCACTCGAGACAGGAATTCGCGCGCGTCGGCATCCCCCTCGACCAGCAGGATTTGCGGCGGCGCCAGGTGTTGCGGGGCCTCCGGCATGCTCGACATCACGCGCCTGCGTTGCGCAGCGCAGGCGCGTCCGTCGCGCTCAAGTCCGCAACTACGAAGAGTGCTTGCATGGCGTGATTACCGGTTGGCAAGCTGGCGGTTTATGCCGGTCCCTGCCGCGGCGGTAGCGTTGAACGCCATGCGGCAGGAAGTAGCGAGAGGCTCGTCAAGCGTCCTTGCGCGCAGTGCGTTTCGAAGAGTGGACGAATGCGCGCACGCGGGGCGGATCAGCCGTGTGGCTCGTTCTTCTGGTCCTTGCCGTTGTCCTTGCGTCCCCTGTCTTCCGCGCCGCCGTGTGGTGCCGACTTGTTCTGCTGTCCATTGCCTTGCGCGCCTGGGTGGACGACAGGCGCCTTTTCCTGCAGTTTCGGCGCCGCATGCTGGATGGGTGCGGTGGGGGGATTGGGTAGCGCGTGTTGGGTGGCATTCGCCGCGGGTGCTGCCACGCGCGCCGGCTTGCCCTGCTCGCCGGGTGCGCCGCGATTGCCGTTTACACGCGCGCGGTCATTGTGTTCGTTGCCTTTTCGCTCGCTACCGGTCGGCGCTACGGGAGTCGCATGTTGCACGGACGCCGGTTTAGAAACGGGCGCGTGGACCTGCTCGGGATGTGGCTGCGGCGGCGAGGGGTTTGCGCGCACAGGCGGCTTTGATCCGCGCGCGGGTTCTTTTGCGGCTACGGGCTGCGCCTGGAAATGCTGCCGTGAGACCGTTTCACGTGGCTGGTAATGGTAATTCTGCGTCTGGATGGTGTGCTGCTGCTGCGCCTCGCGTGGGTAACGGTTGCCGGTGTATTGCCGCTGATACAGTGGCAGGGGCGCGGGCGCGGGTACCGAATTGCGATTCCACTGGTCCCAACCCACATGACGCGACTCCCAGCTGCGGCCCCAATGCTCGCCCCAACGCGGTGGCGCATCCGCGCTCCAGCCACCAAAATACGTTGGCGGACGCCGGTAATATTGCACCGGAACGCGCAACACATACAGCGGAACGTATTGATCGTTCACCGCCCGCCACGGTCCGTTGTACCAGGTGCTGTCGTACCAGGTGTCCCCGTCGTAAACCCAGTAAAGCCCGTCGTAGAAGAAATAATTCGCTTCGGCCTGCGGATCGTAATAGACGGGGTACCCGGGGACCTGCACGAGGTCGGGATAGGTCTGCATGTTGATGCCGATGTTGATGCCACCGGCATTGATTCCAATGCTGACTTGCGCGTGGGCGGATGCGGCCGCCCCAAGCATTGCAATCGCGACTATGAGGTTGCGCATCGAGTATCCATTCGAATGTAAGCCGCATGCGGAGTTGATGCACCGCAGGCGAAGTTCGCGGCCTTTGATTGTTTGCGGCGCGCGCGCTCGTCGCCATAGGCGACTTTCCCGCGACGCTGTAGGCGCAATGCCTACGCACCAAATGGAAGGGCTACGCGGGGATAGGTTGCGCGACAATACGCGCAGCGCGCCGCCGGGCAACGCAGCACGCCTTGCGCAATGGCCTGCAGCGATCGCGCGCGGTCTTCGCTAGCTGCGCAGGTGGCTGTTGAAGAACGCGATCGTCCGCGACCATGCGAGCTTGGCGGCTGCCTCGTCGTAGCGCGGGGTCGTGTCGTTGTGAAATCCGTGGTTGGTGTTCGCGTACATGAACATTTCGTACTTGACGCCATGTGCTTTCAACGCCGTTTCGAAGGCGGGCCAGCCGGCGTCGACGCGTTCATCCAGTGCTGCGTAATGGATCAGCATCGGCGCCTTGATCCGGGCGGTGTCCTCGGCGTTGGGTTGCGCTCCGTAGAACGGCACTGCGGCAGCGAGCCCCGGCTCGCGCACGGCAAGCATGTTGACCATCCCTCCGCCAAAACAGAATCCGACGGCTCCCACCTTTCCGGTGCATTCGGGGCGCGCCTTGAGGAATGCGTACGCAGCCATCAGGTCTTCGGTGCGTTTTTTGGCGTCGAGGTCGGCGAACAGCTGCATTGCCCTCTCTTCGGTACCCGGGTAGCCGCCGACGGGCGTCAGCGCATCGGGCGCGAAGGCCACGAAGTTCTCCACTGCGAGGCGGCGCGTGACATCCTCGATGTACGGATTGAGGCCGCGGTTTTCGTGATAGACGACGACACCCGGCAACTTGCCGGCAGGGTTGGCCGGGCGCGCGAAATAGCCGCGCACCGTGCCCGAACCCTTTGGCGACGGGTACGTCAGGTATTCGGTCTTGATGCGCTTGTCGTCCTGCGCAATCTGCTGCGCCAGCGCGTAATTGGGCGTCAGGCTCTCCAGCATCGCCGCTGCGGTGAAGCCCCCGACCGCGTATTTGGCGGCGCGATCGAGGAAGTCGCGGCGGCCGAGCTTGCCGTGGATGTAGCCATCGAACAGCTTCAGCACTTCCGGGGGAAAATCAGCGGCTGTCTTTCGGTTCATGTGGCATTGCTCCGCGAGAAGGATATTGCGTGAATCGATTCTGCATTGAGGAACTGTCCGCACGCGCCCCCGGTTCGTTGCCTGCGCCAACAGCATCGTCACCGGCCACATCGCCGCAGACCGCGCAATGGATGCCCTTGCGCGATTGCCGAACGCGCAAAAGCGTGAAGACTGCGGCGGCAATCGCACCCCAGATCGCGCCTTGCAGCAGCGAATAGTCGAGCGCGTTTCCTTTCAGCATCTGCGCGCCAGCGATGAGCGCGCCTGCCACGACGAATGCAATGCAGAATTGCCGCACCCACATGATTGAGTTCATTGCCATCAACTCCGCGTTGTTCGACTGCGCATCGTAATCCGCCGATCGGTGGCCGGCAACCGATGCAGGCGCTGTGCGATCCGCGCGGCTGGCAATGATTGCGTGGCATCGACTTTTCCCCCGGAATCGGAGTCCCGCCGCGGGATCAGACTCCACTCCACGCCGAAGGCACAACGTCAGCGCGAGCGGCCCGACCTCACGAACTCGAGCGAAGTCTCGAACAGCGGCAAGTCCTGCAGGTAGTCGGCCGCGTCGGGGCGGTCGATCTGGATCCATTCGCGAGTGCTCGCCATTCCGCCCGGCTGGAAGGCGACTACGTTGTCGCGCGAAAACTGCAACTCGGTCGCGGCGGCGACCGGCAGGCGCAAGCCGACGCCAGTGCCGCTGATGCAGGCAAACATCTTGTCGGCAACGAAATAGGCATCGAGCCCGTTGATCACGCGCGCGCTGACGCCCGGCAGCGCCAGCAGCAGTGCGTCGAGAGCGATCTTGCGCGGGGATTTGGGTTTGTTGGCAGTCAACGGAATGGAATGGATCGCGAAAGTTTCATCATGGGGCCGTCAACGCCGGGCAGTCGACGGCAACGCTGTCGGCAAAGAGCGACGCAAAAGAAATGAAGGTATCAATATGCTACGCAAGCATCGGGGACCCCTCAGCCCTTGCAAATCGCTCCGCTACAACTATAGCGCGTCGGCCAGGTCGACGCTTCGTCATCTCGCAACCCCCTTCGACGTTCCTGCACCCCCCAGACGTCATTGCCGCGCCTCTGATTCGTCATTCCCGCGAAAGCGGGAACCCAGTGTCGTACCCGATTCTGCAACGTCGCTGGGTTCCCGGAGATGACGCTACGCCGGCATGGATAACAATTCGATGTACGAAACGGCGAAACTCGCCAGATTCCACTCGCGTCACGACTTCTGAACCACTGCTTTGCCTGCTCATTTGACATGCCGAATGTGACGCCGGTGGACGACCGCGTCTCAGCGCAAGCGAACGCGCCACAGCGACGTGACTTCTGCAGCGCGCGCCACGTGCAGTGGGTCGCTGCGGTCGGACACGCGTGGATGCGACGGGCGCACGTCGATGCGATCCTCGACCCGCAGGTTTGCCGCATCGATTGCGCCAAGCAGCTCCGTTCGCGTGCGCAGGCCCAGATGTTCAGCGAGGTCCGACAGGATCAGCCACCCCTCGCCACCGGGCTCAAGATGTGCCGGTAATTCGGCGAGAAATCGATGCAGCATGCGGCTGTCGGGATCGTAGATGCCCGATTCCATTGGCGAGCTCGGTCGCGCGGGAATCCACGGCGGATTGCACACGACCAGCGCGGCGCGCTGTGCAATGAACATGTCGGCCTGCACCACGTCGATGCGCGACGACAGTCCCAGGCGCTCGATATTGTCGCGTGCACATGCAAGCGCACGCGAATCCTGGTCGGTGGCGATCACGCGTTCGACGCCGCGCCGCGCAAGCACGGCTGCCAGCACGCCGGTTCCGGTTCCGATGTCCAGTGCCAGCGCAGGCAGGGGCGTCGGCAGTGGCGCGTTGGCGACCAGTTCGACGTATTCGCTGCGTATGGGCGCGAACACGCCGTAATGCGGATGGATGCGCCCTCCCGCAGCAGCGATCTCGATACCCTTGCTGCGCCATTCGTGCGCGCCGATCATGCCGAGCAGCTCGCGCAGCGCGACCAGCGACGCCTGCTCGCCGGCGCCGTATACCTGCATGCACGCCTCACGAATGTCGGGCGCGCGCCGCAACGGAATCGTGAAGTCGGCGTCGAGCGGAATCAGCAGCATGCCGAGCGTGCGCGCGCGCTGCGATCGCGCCTGGCGCAGCAGGTTGAACGTATCCACCGGCGATTGCGCTGTGTTTG
>JBDTJK010000247.1:0-4103 GCA_039935875.1 Casimicrobiaceae bacterium | reverse complement strand
ACCGCACTGGTGCATACCGCGGCTGCTTCCAATCTTGGCCAGATGCTCAATAAGATCTGCATCCAGGACAAGGTCGACCTGGTGAATATCGTGCGCACCAGGGTGCAGGAAGATATTCTGCGAGCCTTGGGTGCGACCCATATCTGCAATTCCAGCGCGCCGAGCTTCATGCAAGACCTGACCCGGGCCTTGGTCGCCACCGGCGCCACACTCGCGTTCGATGCCATCGGCGGCGGCAAGTTGGCCGGACAGATATTGAACTGCATGGAAATGGCGATCAATCAAACCGCGAAGGAATACCGCCGCTATGGTTCGACCATGCACAAGCAGGTGTACATCTATGGCGGTCTGGATCGCGGCCCGACCGAGATCAACCGCAATTTCGGCATGGCCTGGAGTGTCGGCGGCTGGCTTCTGTTTCCGTTCCTGCAGAAGGCCGGCCCTGCGGTCGCGCAGCGCCTGAAGCAGCGCGTCGCCACTGAGTTGAAAACCACCTTCGCCAGCCACTACGCCAAGCATATTTCGCTGGCCGAAGCGCTGCAGCTTGAGACGATTGCCGTCTATCAGAAAGCGGCTACTGGCGAAAAATACCTGATTTGCCCGAACCAGGATCTGGCATAAAGCGTCAGGGTTCGGTGTGAGGGCTTTCGAATCGAGTCCCTCTGGGAATGATTTCTTCAAGCGCTATGTTTTCGCGCTCGGTGGTCGATATTGTTGAATCTCGGCACTGTCGTGTTCAACACGCTGTCCGGCTGCGTCGCGTTGTAGGCGCCGATAGGCAAGAGTTCGTGGCTGCGCAGCGTTCCATCGACATCCGCGGCGACGCCGATCCGCCGCGCTGAAAGCACGCCACTACGCGCCACTGGTCGATGTTTTGCGTGCGCCGCTTGCCGTGGGTCCGCGACGCCATGCGCAAGCACGGAGGTGCCTTCACCTCACGGCTAAGTTGAGTCTGAGTCGGTCGTTGTAGCGACGCCCGCGTCGGGCACCGTCGAGCGAATGTCTCGCCGCATGACAGCCGAACGGAGGCGACGCTGAAAGTTCTCCATCCGTAGCCGGTCGATAGCAGTGCTCGCTGCGCGGGTCACTCGCACAAGCGCGCCGACCTCATCATCGTCGAGCGCGGCGCCGTTGCGATGGAAACCATAAAGGGCGACGCCGTGAATCTGATCGTTGACCACGATCGGGACAGCCAACGCCCTCCTCAAATCCGCGCTGTCTTTTTGGTGAGGATGCGCGTCCGTCTGGATTCGCGTTGGCCGTCCGGTGCGCACCATGCGCCTGACGATGAGGTCTTGTCGGCCGATGCAGTCGGGAAAATGACGATGCGCGCTGCTATCACCGACTAGGACCAGCTTGCCGCCGGGACTGCGTGCGTAAACCAGGGCGAACTCGAGCCTCAGGATTTGCTTGGCTCGTCGCGTTCCCATGTCAACGAGCATGGACAGCGAGCGAGCTTTCACCGTTTTTTCGGCGAGGCGCTCCATAGCGTGCAGGGCGCGGTGGCGGCCGCGAAACACCCACGCCTCGATGACGTGATGAAAGCGCCCGTGGACCCAGCGAAGCCCCAATCCTGCGCCCACCGCGACCAGCAGCTGTATCGCCCGCGCGGCTTCGGTCTCCGGCGGAAAATAGAATTCGACGATCAGGAACGCGACCGTGATCAGGCCGCCAACAGCGGAAACCAGAGCACCGTGGGCGATGACCATGCGGATGTCGAGGACGCGATAGCGAACGATCGCGTAGGTGAGGGCGGCCGGGACAAACAGTCGCAGCAAATGAAAGTATCCCGGATGACTGATTCCGAAGGCTCCGTCCGGGAGCGCCTGAGGTACGTACCAACCCAGCGCGGCGAATACCAGCGCCGCGCCCATCCACAGCGTTTTTTGTCGATCGGTTTTGGATCGGCGGTAAGCTACCAGCAATCCCAGTGCGCTTGCGGCGACCGCAGCGTAGGTTATCCAGCTATCGAGCGACTGCAAGGACGGGTAGGTTCCCAAATCGAGGAACAGCAGTGCCCTGAGCGGACCGTTGAGCTTGATTGCCGCGGAGACGAGAAACATCGCCATCGCGACGACCCGTATCCCATTCGGAACGTGCTCCCATTGATTTTCGGGGAACGCCCATCCGAACAACAGTATGCTCGGCGCGACAGTAGCCTCGATGACTTTGGTCGACAGCCAGACGAAGCAGAAAGCGAGCGTTGGCAACGCGGAAGCGATCGTGATGTTGTAGTCGAGCGCGGTGAGCGAAAAAACGAAGAAGGCCCACGTCGCCGCGCCCGGCCGATACCAGACCAGCGCTACACCCAGCAGAATGCAGAGGATGCCCGCGACTCGCTTGTAGACCAGCACCGGCTCGTCCTGCAGGCGCTCGGAATGGGCGCGAGGGGTGAGGATCACGCGCTCCGCGCCGCGCATCACCGGTAGCGTCACTTGCGTATGGACCGGCACTGCACGATCCTGCAACACAGCCATTCGTTCGAGGAGCGTCATCCCGGCCGGATCGATTACGTCACCGATGCGCAGCCCCGCCTCGGCGAAGGCCGACTTCTCCGCGACGTTCGAGACGCGAAAATCGCTGTCGATGTTCACTTCGCCGAAGTAGCCGTAAGGGTGCCAGACACCCCAGACCATGGAGCCGTCCAGGATCAGCATGAACACCGCAAGGACCAGCACCAACGTTGACCCGGCAGCACCGAGACCGCGTGCGGGTTTCGCCCAGTCCTTCGGCGCGAGTACCCAGCGCGGGCGATCTGCGTTGCGTGCGGCGTTCGAGATTGACACCTCGCGAGGAGTGCTCGCGCGTGGCAGTGGCGAGGGTCGCGTCATCTGCTCGCCGGCAGAATGGCGGCGGTGCGACGCAATGGCACGGACCTAGGAGCATCATCTTGGCGCTGAAGTGAACGCACGATCAAGTCCCATTGTTCGGTCGGAAGTCGTCGCGCATTGTATGGCACGGCGAGCAGTTTCGCCGTAAGGCCAACGGGAGTGAGGGTCCTCGCCTTGGATTTGCGTTCGATGGGTGCCGGTTGGTTGCGTTTCTTCAGTCGATAGCTGTCATTGCCGGTCTCGATGATGTCGCAGCGGTGGGCGACGCGATCGTGCAGTGCCATGGTCATCTTGGCGTCGGCAAAGACCTTGACCTGTTCCGAGAACGACAGGTTGGTCAGGCTGGTCTTCTCATCGACGTTCGAGCTCAGGTGGAACAGCAGCGTGCGGCGGTGCGCGCTCACCGGTAGATAGCCAAGTTCCTTCAAGACGACGGCACCCATGAGGGTAAGCCGCCGCGCCAGACGACCCTGCTTGCCACCGGCTTTCTCCCCTTCGAGCCGATCCACCAGATCGACGACGCTGAAGAAGCGCAGGCGCTTAATCGTTTTCACGGCTTGAATTGCCAGCGACGATCCGAGATGGGATTTGCCGGTACCCGGGCCGACGACCATTACGATATGGCGCGTTTCGTCGATGAAATCGACCTCGTGCAGCAAGCGGATCTGCTGCTCGTTGACCGGCGACTCGGCAAAGTCGAGGCTGGCAAGCGCGCGATACCCGGGGAACTTGGCCACCGTCATCTGATAGCGGATCGAGGGGGCATTGCGCTCGCTATCCTCGGCCGCCAGCCTCACGTGCAATGCCACTTCGTGACCGGCGTAGCAATGCGCACCCGCTTATCCACCAACACGCTGACCGATTCTCCGATCAGCCGCCACGGCAGAACGTGACCGAGGTTTCCGACGGATGCTGACCGCCGAATCCGACGATTTTGACCGGTGAATCCGACGGATGTTGGCTACTTTTTGCGGCGACGCAGGAAACCTCGGTCAGTTTGGTCGGATTGGCGATGGCGATGCCCGGAAAGGGCCATCGTGACCGCGGTGACGATGTTGCGATGTGTGGTAATTCGAACCTTCGGCCGGCTACGATCGCTTCCCTTTGTTCAGGCGCGGGTGTGAAAGCCCTTGACGGCTCCTGATGTGTCGGCCAGAATGGCTAGACTGTCTAGATGGAACCTGAAACGCTCATGACCAAGTGGCAACTCCAGGACGCAAAAAATCGACTGTCCGAGGTGGTGAGGAAAGCTTCGGACGAAGGCCCGCAAGT
>JBDTJK010000246.1:0-2964 GCA_039935875.1 Casimicrobiaceae bacterium | reverse complement strand
TCTTGCGCCCACGGCGTCAGCTCGGCGCCGAACAGGGTTGCCTGCAGCAACAGGAAGAGTACGAAGAAGCGCAACACAGTGCGATTCTAACCGGAGCGCGGCGCAGCGCCAGCGCCAGCCCCGCGCAAGTAATGCCCGCCGCGATCGTGGCGAGCCGCGCTGGCGGATGATCGCCTCGCCGGGTCGATGCCGTTCGACCAGACCGGCGTCCTCGCAAGCGTGACCTCGCCGCTCGCTTCCGCGCGAATCGGCGTGTTCGCCGCGGCGATGCACGACACCGACTACGTACTGATCCCCTCGCACCAGGAGCAAAGCGCGATCCCGGCGCGGGAAGCCGCAGGCCCCGCGGTCACGTCCGGCTGGTGACGCTGGCGCGGAGGCGCCGGACGAGCGCGCTCACGTCGCGCCTGAGTCCGCAGCGTCCGCTGCGCAGCGTGCAGTGAGTCCGCGATATTGGGCGAGTATTGCTGCCGCTTCCGCGGGGCCCGCTTCGCGTGCCAACTCTTCGTCCGATCCACGCTGGTTGTGCAATGTACCGTCGAGGAAGCGGTCCACCTCGGCACCCCGCGCCACGTCGAGCGGCACGTCCAGCCGCCGCCCGACACGAGTGATGACCGCGCGCCAATCCTGCAGCAGCATTTCGTAGTTCATGTGCAGCACCGGCGCATCGACGGTAGCGACGAAGTCCTGCACATGGCACATGAACGCACGCCACAACGCGAGACCGGCCTGAAGAGTGCCGCCGCCACCGGCACGCAGCGACTTCGCCACTTCGAGCGGATGACGGACGCTGACCACATATCCGGGCCGGTAGCCATAATCGGTGAGGGCCCGATGCCACGCCGGACCCAGCGCGCAAATACGCGGGTCCTTGATCAGTATCAGCGGCGCGTCGTGGTAGACCTCGCGCAGGATCGCGTGCACATCGTCCCGGAATTCGTCGATGACGGGCCCTTCGTCGGGCAACTTGAAGTCGACGCGATTCCACTTGCCGCCAAGTTGCTCTATCAACCGCGAATCAAGATCCGTCACGTCCTCCGTTTCCCAGAAACCCGTGGGGTTCAACCCCATCTGCGGTGAGTGCACCGCCTCGGGCAACAGCGCGCCGCACAGGTTAAGCGCGCGCGTGAGCGCCGACGTTCCGCTGCGGTACACGCCAAGCACGACAATCGCCCGGCGCTGCGCGTCGCGCGATCGGACGATCGCAGGCGAGCGCTGCGACGCCCGCGTCTCTTCACGGAACGATTCAACGAGCGACTTGAGGACCGGGACCGGGACAAACCGCCCGCGGTTGTCGTTCAGCAACCAGCGCAGCAGGACATCGCGATGGTGCGGCTGCCAGGGCCCCAGCGGATTTGGCGCGTCGTCGCGGCCGGCCAGCGCCGCAGCCACCAATTCCTCTGGAATGCGCGCCGCGTCTGCCGCGGATACAGACGTTGCCGCCGTCCGGGGCAGGTACAGGAGATCGTCGACGACGACAGGCTCCACCCGCATGGCCGCACGGACACGAAAATCCCACCCGCGTGCAGCACCCGTGTCGTGGAAGCCTCCGAGTGACAGGAAGAAGTCGCGCGGCACGAAAAGATTGTCGGCGGCCCTCGCCGCGTCCCGCGTCAAAAGCGAAAAGCCGGGCGTCAGCGCATCGGGCACCGCTAGCGGTGCGCCGCCGCCGGGCGCACCATCGTGAGCGGTGGGCACTGGCGCTTCGTCCCGCATGCGCGAATAGCCCCAGAGCACCTCGGCACGAACCACGGCGCCGACCATGCGCTCGATGCGCTCCGGCGCGAAGCGATCGCCTCCGGCCAGGAATGCGAGCCAAGGACCGGACGCCGCGCGTGCGCCGGCGTTCGCGGCTGCAGCCGCTGACGCCATCGGCATGCTGAGCACCTGAACCGTGAACGGAAAATTGGCCGCAATCGCGGCGAGGTCGGCAGCGCGCGCATTGGCCGCACCGGTATCCACGATGACGAGATCGATATCCGCGAACGTCTGGTCGGCCACCGACGCGGTTGACTCGCGCCATTCCACGTCATCGGACACCGTCATGACGATGCTGACATGGACGGGCGCCGGTGCCTCTCGCCGCCGCACGTTCTCGCGCTCGCGATACGCGGCTATAAGCGCCTGCTGCGGCGGGTTGGCCCGCGGTGACAGCATCGTGGCGAGGACGCTTGCAAGATCGGCGCGCACGATGTGCGCCTGCCATCCGGTGCGCTCGGCCGCTTGCGCGATATATTCCATCGCCTCGTGACGGCGGAACCGATCGTTCAGGACGGCGCCCAGGAGATGCAGCGACGCTGCATCGTCGGGGTCGGACGCGATGGCCTTGCGGTAAAGCGCTTCCGCACTTGCCAGCGATCCTGCGCGATGCGCTTTCACGGCTTCCAGGTGCAACGGCGAGGGACCCGCGCGCGGCGGCCACGTCGGCACCTCCGCCGCGAACGGCTCGGCATTGGCGGAACGCGCGTCGAGCAACCCATGGCAGTGCTTGTAGCGCTTGCCGCTGCCGCAATGGCAGGGATCGTTTCGGTTCATGATGCCGGAATGCCGCGCAGTTAATCGAGCAGGCGCCGGCGCAGCCGCAGGCCAGCAACAGCCGCAAGCGGCGCCGCATAGCGAGCCAGGCAGCCACGAACGCGCACAGCCTGCGTCTGCTCTGTCAGCCGGCCAGCACAGCTTGCGGGCCCGCAGGTGTCGCACCCGCATCCGGCGGGCCGCGGTCGCTGTCGTTGCGCGGCAACGTGCGCACCCACACTAGCCATACGATCAGCACGTCGAGCATGATCAGCGCCTGCCACACGTACAGGTGGGCCCACTCGAACCAGCTGCGGTTCCACTGGCCGAGATAGAACAGGCTGATCACGCGAACGATGTTGAGTCCCTGCACCGCGAGCGTTCCCGCCAGCAGTCCCAGCAGCTTGTTCTTCCACGGCGCCGGGTATGCGAGCATCGCGGCCAGCAGCA
>JBDTJK010000245.1:0-3245 GCA_039935875.1 Casimicrobiaceae bacterium | reverse complement strand
CGCCGGCGCAGGCGAGCTTCAGGTACAGCGACAGCGGGGTGTCGAGGTCGGCGAACGACTCGAGCACCAGCGGAATGCGGTTGTGGCCAAGCGCTGCGAGTGACGCGAACTGGGCTTCGGTAAGCATTGCGACGACCTTCGTTTCGGGTACTTCGTGAGGGCGTCGCCAGGTGTTGCGGCGCGCGACGCCGGTGCGCGGGAACTAGCTGCGGAGTAAGCCGCGCCAATCACCCGCGTGCCACCACCACGCTTGCGCGTTGCAGGTCACGGAATCGAAAGTGTCGACAGGAGGGAACATGGGTTCGCCGCGCGCCGTGCAACGGCGTGCGAAACGGGAATATACCATCGCCGGGCGCTCCGGCGTCAAGCCGTCGCGACTGTCCGGCGCATCGCAGCGATCGTGGCGGCGTAGTCCTTGCTGCCGAAAATCGCACTGCCGGCGACGAACGTGTCGGCGCCTGCCGCCGCGACCGCAGCGATGTTATCGACCTTGATGCCGCCGTCGACTTCGAGCAGGATCTCGCGCCCGGTGCGTGCACAGGCGGCGTCGACGCGCTGGCGCGCGGCGACGATCTTAGGCAGCATTCCCGGGATGAACGATTGCCCGCCGAATCCCGGATTGACGCTCATCAACAGCACCAGGTCGAGCTTGTCGATCGTCCAGTCGAGCCAGTCGAGCGGTGTCGCGGGATTGAGCACCAGGCCCGGGCGGCAGCCGGCTTCGCGGATCAGCGCGATCGTGCGATCGACGTGTCTGGTAGCCTCGGGATGGAAGCTGATGATGCCGGCACCCGCGTCCGCGAAGTCGCCGACGATGCGGTCGACCGGCGACACCATCAGGTGCACGTCGATCGGCACGTTGCAATGCGGCTTGATCGCCGCGCAAACCAGCGGACCGGCGGTCAGGTTGGGAACGTAATGGTTGTCCATCACGTCGAAGTGCAGCAGGTCCGCGCCCGCGGCGACCACCGCGCGCACTTCGTCGCCGAGGCGCGCGAAATCGGCCGACAACAACGAGGGGGCGATGCGATGGGTCGTCATGCGGTGACTATATAATGGGTTCGTACAGCAAGCGGTAAAAATTTCCCGAGATGTCCGCCGACAATCCCTACGCAATCGTGGTCGCCGCCGAGGTCGCCTATCTCGAAGACCAGTCCGATCCCGACAAGGATCACTACGTTTTCGCGTACACGGTGACGCTGACCAATACCGGCAGCGTCGGCGCCAAGCTCGTCAGCCGGCACTGGATCATCACTGATGCCGAGCAGCACGTGCAGGAAGTGAAGGGGCTGGGCGTGGTTGGACAGCAGCCGGTGCTGAAGCCGGGGGAGAGTTTCGAATACACGTCGGGCGCCAGCATTCCGACGCAGGTGGGCACGATGCGCGGCGCCTACCAGATGGTGGCCGACGACGGGCACGCGTTCGACGCCGACATCCCGCAGTTCACGCTGTCGGTGCCACGCACGCTGCACTAGCGGGTGTCCTGGTTGCGTGCATCCTCCTTCGCGTTGCGGCGCAGCGGCCGCGTCGTCCACCAGACGATGCCGAGCCCGATGACCAGCGCGACCAGTGATTCGATGTAGAACCATTCCATGCGGACCTTCCATCGTTGCTGCATGCTGTTGCTGGCCGCCGTCGCCGGCGGCTGCACGACCGCTCCACCGGTCGCACCCACCGCGCCAGCGAATCCCGTGGTGCGCGCTCCGGCGACCACACCACCGCCGGCCAGCGCTACAAGCCTGCCGGCGCTGTACCTTCCCGCAGCATTCGCCGACCTGCCCGGCTGGCGCGACGATCCGGTCGACCTCGCGTGGCCGGCGTTCACCGTCGGCTGCACAAAGCTCGCCTCCATGCCGTCGGTGCAATCGCTGTGGCAACCGGCATGCAACGAGGCGGCGGCGATGTCCACCATCGACACGGCGCACGTGCGCGCATTCTTCGAGCAGTATTTTAGCGTATGGAGAGTGACGGGGGCGGACCGCAACGATGTCGGACTGGTGACTGGCTACTACGAGCCACTGCTGGATGGATCGCGCGTCGCCAGCGCGCAATACGCGATACCGCTGTACGGGACGCCGGACGACCTGCTCAGCGTCGACTTGGCATCGCTCTACCCGGAGCTCGCCGGCAAGCGCGTGCGTGCGCGCGTCGTCGGCCGCAAGGTCGTGCCGTACTGGACGCGTGCCGAGATCGAGCAGGGCGATGCGGCGCTCACCGGCAAGGCGCTCGTGTACGTCGACAACGCGGTGGATGCGTTCTTCCTCGAAATCCAGGGGTCGGGGCGCGTGCGCCTGACCGACGGCAGCGTGATACGGGTCAACTATGCCGACCAGAATGGCCATCCGTTCCGTTCGGTGGCACGCGTGCTGATCGACCGCGGCGAGCTGTCCGCCGATCGTGCGTCGATGCAGGGGATTCGCGCATGGGGGCGCGCTCATCCGGAGAAATTGCCGGCATTGCTCGACGAGAATCCGAGCTACGTGTTCTTCCGCATCGTCGACGCGCCGGCGCCGGGAACGCTGGAGGCGGCGATCGACGGCCCGATCGGATCACTGGGCGTGCCGCTCGCACGCGAGCGCACGATCGCCGTCGACCCGCGATCCATTCCCCTCGGTGCGCCGGTCTACCTTGCGACGACGCGCCCGCTGTCCGCCGCGCCGCTGCAACGGCTGGTCCTGGCGCAGGACACGGGTGGCGCGATCCGCGGCGCGGTGCGCGCGGATTTCTTCTGGGGATTCGGCGCCGACGCCGCGCGCGAAGCGGGGCGGATGAAGCAAGCTGCGCGAATGTGGATCCTGTGGCCGACGGCTGCGGGCGTACCCCGCAGCAACCCGTAGTGGCGCGTGCGCGGGGCTAGGCCAGCACGCCCTCGGCCTGGGTGTCGGCGTGATAGGACGAACGTACCAACGCGCCGACGGCTGCATGCCGAAAGCCCATCGCCATCGCCTCGCGCTCGAACATCGCGAACGTATCCGGATGCACGTAGCGCGCCACCGGGATGTGGTCGCGCGTGGGCTGCAGGTACTGGCCAATCGTCAACATGTCGATGCGGTGAGCGCGCATGTCGCGCATCACCGCGAGGATCTCGTCGTCGGTTTCGCCGAGCCCGACCATCAGTCCCGACTTGGTCGGAATCGCGGCGAAGCGCTGCTTGAAATCGCGCAGCAGCGCCAGTGAGTGCGCATAGTCGGAACCCGGGCGTGCCTGCTTGTACAGCCGCGGCACCGTCTCCAGGTTGTGGTTCA
>JBDTJK010000244.1:0-7962 GCA_039935875.1 Casimicrobiaceae bacterium | reverse complement strand
AACACCTCGTCATCACACCGGCAATCCGCGACTATGTGATTGCCAAGCTCACGCGCGTCACTCGCCATTTCGACCACGTGATCGACGTCAACATGGTGATGTCGGTGGACAAGCTGCGGCAGAAGATCGAGGCCAACCTGCATGTGCGCGGCAAGGACATCCACTGCGAATGCTTCGATGCCGACATGTATGCGGCCATCGACGCGCTGGCCGACAAGCTGGACCGGGCGGTCGTCAAGCACAAGGAGATGCTGCTCGGCAGCCGCCATGATGACAGCCACAAGCGACATCCTGCAGCGGGGACCGACGACGCAGCGGAGTGAACGACGCGCGGCGTATAATCGCCGCCCCACGACAATCGCGCGCAGCGTGCCGCAATTCGCCAGCATCGCTGGCGCGGCGGTCCGTCACCAGGGTCGCCACCCAGTTTTGAGCCACCGATGAACCAGATCGCCGAATTGTTGCCGGCCGCGAACGTGGTACTCGACGTCGAAGTCGCGGACAAGTCGCAGCTGTTCGCCGTGATTGGGGGACTGTTCGCCGCCGGCACGCACCCGCTGACCGCGACGACCGTCGCGCGCAGCCTTGTCGCGCGCGAGAAGCTTGGCTCGACCGGGCTCGGCCAGGGCATCGCGATTCCCCACGGCAGGCTGCGCGGCTTGAAGGAGGCGCGCGGCGCATTCCTGCGCCTTGCGCAACCGATCCCATTCGACGCCCCCGACGGCAAACCGGTGTCGCAGGTTTTCGCGCTGCTGGTCCCGGAGCAAGCGACCGACCAGCACCTGCAGCTATTGTCCGAGCTCGCACAGATGTTCAGCGAGCGATCGTTTCGCGACAATCTCGCGAGCGCCACCGACGCCGGCAACATCTGCACGCTGATCGGCGAATGGCAACCCCAATAAGCAGCGACGCGCACCTGCGCCAGGTCAGCGTCGAGCGGCTGTTCGACGACGTCCGCGAACGCACCGGGATGATGTGGCTCGCCGGCCGCCAGGGCGGCAGCCGCGCGCTCACCAGCGAGGCCTCGGCACAGCCGACGATCGGCCTCGTCGGGCACATGAACTTCATCCATCCGTTCCGCATCCAGATCATGGGCGCGGCCGAACTCGCGTACTTGCGCGCGCTGCCGCAGAGCGAGCTCGACCGCTCGATCGAACGGCTGTTCACGCAGGAGCTGGTCGCGATCGTCGTCGCCAATGGCGAGGCGGTTCCCGAGCAGCTGCTGGCGCAGTGCAACTCGCACCACGTCGCACTGTTCACGTCGTCGCAGCCCTCGCCTCACCTGGCCGACGTGATCCGCCTGTACCTGTCGCGCGTGCTGGCGGAGAACACCGCGCTGCATGGCGTGTTTCTCGACGTGCTGGAAATGGGCGTGTTGATCACCGGCGCGTCGGCGATCGGCAAGAGCGAACTTGCGCTCGAGCTCATATCGCGCGGCAACGGCCTGGTGGCCGACGACATCGTCGAGCTGTACCGCATATCGCCCGACACGATCGAGGCGCGCTGCCCCGCGGTACTGCGCGATTTCCTCGAGGTGCGCGGCATCGGCATCCTCAACATACGCACGATATTCGGCGAGACCGCGGTGCGCCCGCGCAAGTTGCTGAAGCTGCTGGTGCACCTCGAAGACCACAGCAACGAGGCGTTCAGCGAGCTGGATCGCCTCAAGGTCGATGCCACGTACCAGGAAGTCCTCGGCGTGCCGATCCGCAAGGTGACGATTCCGGTGGCGGCGGGTCGCAACCTTGCGGTGCTGGTCGAGGCCGCGGTGCGCAACTTCGTGCTCAACCAGCGCGGCATCGACAGCACCAAGGAATTCATCGAGCGCCAGCAAAAACTGATGGAGGACGGCGGCTAGCACGCCGTCAAGTTGGCAACCGCAATGGACCTCGTTCTGATCGGTGGCGTATCCGGCTCGGGCAAGAGTGTCGCGCTGGCCGCACTCGAGGACTCGGGCTACTACACGGTGAATAACCTGCCGATGCCAATGCTGCTCGATACGCTCGCGTATCTCGCGAACCGCAACGAGTCGCGTGTCGCCGTATCACTCGACGTGCGCACCGGACCCGGACTTCCCGGGCTTGCCGGGGCGATCGAAAGCCTGAAGGCGCGTGGATGGACGGTACGTTTCGTCTATCTCGACGCCAAGGTCGAGACACTGGTCAAACGCTTTTCGGAAACGCGACGGCGACATCCTTTCTCCGGCGAAGAGCGCACGCTGCCGGAGGCCATCGACCACGAACGCAACCTGATTGCCGATGTGCGCATGCTCGGCACGTCGTTCGACACCAGCGAGTTGCCCGCCGCCGCACTGCGCGGGTGGGTCAAGGATTTCATCAGCGTCGACCCGTCGCGCCTGACGCTGCTGTTCGAGTCGTTCGGCTACAAGCACGGCATCCCGCTGGATGCGGACATCGTGTTCGACGTGCGCTGCCTGCCCAACCCCCACTATGAACCGCTGCTGCAGCCGTTGACCGGTCGCGACGCCGCGGTGATCGAATTTCTCGAGCGCATCCCGGAAGTCGAGCGGATGTACGGTGACATCTACCACTTCGTCGCCGGATGGCTCCCCGACTACGCGCGCGACAATCGCAACTACCTGACCGTCGCGATCGGATGCACAGGCGGCCAGCATCGTTCGGTGTACCTCGTCGAGCGTCTTGCGCAAGCGCTCTCCTCGCGCTACCAGGTGCTGACGCGTCACCGCGAAATGCGCTGAGCGTGCAGTCGCGCGCTAATTTCGCGTGCTAACATTCCTCGATGACATTGCGTTCGCCGCGCACGCTCGTGCTTGCGCTCACCGGCGCGTCGGGAATGCCGTTCGGCCTTCGCGTGCTCGACTGCATCTTGCGCGCAGGCGACAATGTGACGCTGGTGTATTCGCCAGCCGCGCAGATCGTCGCCAAGCAAGAGTGCGATCTCGTGCTGTCGGCGCAACCGCGCGAGGCGCAGCGCGTACTCGGCGAACGCTACGCCGCGCGCGAAGGACAACTGCGCGTCCATGGCCACGACGACTGGATGGCGCCGATCGCATCGGGCTCGAGTCCCGCCGACGCGATGGCGATCTGCCCGTGCAGCATGGGCACGCTCGGTGCTCTCGCAGGCGGACTCGCCGACAACCTGATCGAGCGCGCTGCCGACGTGATGCTGAAGGAGCGCCGCACGCTGGTGCTGGTGCCGCGCGAAACGCCGTTGTCGGCCATCCATCTACGCAACATGCTGGAACTCGCCCGCGCAGGCGCCGTGATCCTGCCGCCGGTGCCGGCTTTCTACACCGCACCGCAAAGCGTAGCCGACATCATCGATTTCGTCGTCGCGCGCATCCTCGACCACCTCGGCGTCGAGCATTCGCTGGTGCCGCGCTGGGGTGTGACGGGTGAGGCCGCGGTGAACGCGACGGGCGCAGCGCGATCCGTGGCGCGCGGTTGACCCGCGTATCCGGCATGCTGGGTCTTCGGCTCGAACCGCGCCCCGCACGCACGCTGCCGCTGTTCCCGCTGCGCACGGTGCTGTATCCGGGCGGCGTGCTGCCGGTCAAGATATTCGAGCAGCGCTACATCGACATGGCGAAGCATTCGCTGAAGAACGAACAGCCGTTCGGAATCTGCCTGCTGACACGCGGCGAGGAAGTCGCGGCGTCGGGCGCCGAGCAGGAGTTCGCGCTGATCGGCACGCTGGCGACGATCATTCACTGGGACATGCCGCAGCTCGGGATCCTGCATGTGACGGCCGCGGGCGGCGAGCGATTTCGCATCACCCGCCACCGCGTCGAAAAGAACAACCTCGTCATGGCCGACGTGGTGCCGCTGGCACCCGAGCCCGCGGTGGCGATGACCCCCGAATACGCGCCGCTGGCAGCGCTGCTCGAACTGATCGCGGGACGCATCGGCGCCGGCAATTTTCCGGCAGACCTGGCCTACGACGAGGGCTCGTGGGTTGGCTACCGGTTGGCGGAGGTCTTGCCGCTGCCGCTGCACATCAAGCAGACGATGCTGGAAGTCAGCGACGCCACGATCCGGCTCAAGGTGTTGCGCGAGTTCCTGCAGCAGCAGAAATTGATCTGACGAAAGCGCGCGGCGCGCGCGGCAATGCTGAGGGCGCCACCATGTGCGCCGCATCGTCGGCGCCGGCTTGCGTCGACCCGCACGGTATAATTGCGCTCCTTTCCAAACGCAGCGGAAGTCCCATGGCCGGCCACAGCAAATGGGCGAACATCAAGCACAAGAAAGCCGCCACAGACGCGAAGCGTGGCAAGATTTTCACGCGCCTGATCAAGGAAATCACCGTTGCCGCGCGCCTTGGCGGCGCTGATGCATCGATGAATCCGCGGCTGCGCCTGGCGATAGACAAGGCGATGGGCCAGAACATGCCGAAGGACACGATCGAGCGCGCGGCCAAGCGCGGCGGCGGGGACCTGGAAGGCGTCAGCTACGAGGAGATCCGCTACGAGGGATACGGCATCAGCGGTGCCGCCGTGATCGTCGACTGCATGACGGACAATCGGGTGCGCACCGTCGCCGACGTGCGCCATGCGTTCTCCAAGTACGGCGGCAACCTCGGCACCGACGGCTCCGTCGCTTTCCTGTTCAGGCATTGCGGGCAGATCGTGTTCGCGCCCGGAACCGACGAAGCAGCAATGATGGACGCTGCGATCGAGGCCGGCGCCGACGACGTCGTCACCCATGACGATGGCAGCGTCGAGGTGGTCACCGGCCCCTACGATTTCGTGTCGGTCAAGGATGCGCTGGCGGTGAAGGGATTCAAGCCCGAGTTTGCCGAGGTGTCGATGAGGGCACTCGCAGACGTCGACCTGGCGGGCGACGACGCACAGAAGATGCAGAAGCTCATCGATGCGCTGGAGTCGCTCGACGATGTGCAAGAGGTCTACACGTCCGCCGTCATCGCCGACTGAACGCGTGGCGCCCGCTTCGACGCGCAGGATACTCGGCATCGACCCGGGATTGCGCGTCACCGGTTTCGGGCTGATCGAAGCCGGTCGTGGGGGAATCGTCTACGTGACTTCAGGATGCATTCGCGCCAGCGGCACCAGCCTCCCCACCCGTCTCGGCGTCATCGCGCGTGACCTGGCGCACCTGATCGCCGAAATGCAGCCCGACGAAGTCGCCGTTGAGAAAGTCTTCGTGAACGTCAATCCGAATTCGACGCTGTTGCTCGGCCAGGCCCGCGGAGCGGCAATCGCTGCGGTCGTGCTCGCCGGCTTGCCGGTCACCGAGTACACCGCCGGCCAGGTGAAGCAGGCCGTCGTCGGCCAGGGCCGCGCGCAAAAGCTGCAGGTGCAGGCGATGGTGCAGCGCCTTTTGTTGCTGCCTGGCGCCCCGGCCAGCGACGCCGCCGACGCGCTGGCGTGCGCAATCTGCCATGCACACGGCAGCACCGGCATCGGTGCACTGGTCGCCGGCCGTCACCGCTTGCGTGCCGGGAGGATGCGATGAACCCACGAACCCGTCGTCGCGCACTCGCGCACCAGGGGTTCCGGTGAACGTCGCTTTGCAGCGTCCCGCCGCCATCGTGTTCGACATGGATGGCACGCTGCTGGATACCGAATCGCTGGCGCTGCGTGCATGGGAGGAAGCAGCGGCGGCGGTGGGCGCGACGTTCGAACAGGGACTTGCGCGCGAGCTGATCGGCAAGAACTTCGCCGATTCCTCATTGCACGTGCGCGCGCATTTCCAGGCCCATGGCGACTATCCGGTCGATGCCGTGCTGCACGGCTGGCGCACGAGTTTCGAGTCGCTCGCCACGCGCGAGGGAATCGCGGTCAAGTCCGGGGCGCATGAGCTGCTCGCGTTCCTCGCAGCCTCGGGGATACCTTGCGCGGTGGCGACGTCGACCCGCCGCGAACAGGCGCGCAGCAAGCTCGACGACGCCGGGCTCCTCGCGCACTTCGTGGCTGTCATCGGCGGTGACGACGTGCGCCACGGCAAGCCGGCCCCCGACATCTATCTCGCGGCCGCCGAAGCACTGGGCATCGAACCCGCGCATGGCCTTGCAATCGAAGATTCCGAAACCGGCTTTCGCGCAGCGCACGCCGCCGGCATGCCGACGATCCTGATTCCCGACCTCGTCGTGCCTGGCGCATCGCTTTTGGCGCTGTCGCCGCGGATCATGCAATCGCTGGCCGACGTCCACCAGCTGCTTGCCTCCCCGTGAAGGTCCGCACCGCGGCTGCTATATTGCATCATCGTCGGCAACGCGTTGCCAGGTTCTCGTTGCGCCACCCCGCGCCTTGATGCCTGCGCGAATAGAGCACACCCATGATCGGTCGCCTGTCGGGCATTTTGCTCGAAAAGAATCCGCCGCAGATACTCCTCGACGTGCAGGGGGTGGCCTACGAAGTCGACGTGCCGATGAGCACGTTCTACAACCTGCCGGCGGCGGGCGCCATGGTGACGCTGTTCACGCACATGGTGGTGCGCGAGGATGCGCACCTGCTGTTCGGCTTCGGCACCGACAGCGAACGCCGCGCGTTCCGCCAGTTGAACAAGGTCAACGGGATCGGCGCGCGCACGGCGCTGTCGGTGCTGTCGGGACTGTCGGTGGCCGAACTGGCGCAGGCGATCACGCTGCAGGAATCGGGTCGCCTCACCAAGGTTCCGGGCATCGGCAAGAAGACCGCGGAACGCATCCTGCTCGAGCTGAAGGACAAGCTCGGCGTCGACCTCACGTCGGCCGTCGGCGTGCACCGCGTTCCTGCTGCGTCGGCGGACATCCTGCACGCGCTGCTGGCGCTCGGCTATAGCGACAAGGAAGCGGTCGCCACCGTGCGCCAGCTCCCCGACAACGTCACCGTCGACGATGGCATTCGCCAGTCGCTGAAGCTCTTGTCCAAAGCATGATGCTCAGGGAAGCGTAGAGTTCGGCGCATGGCCATCGAAAGCGATCCGCTCAACCGGGTGGTCACCGGCCGTCCCGCCGGCGTCGCCGAGGAACAGTTCGAGCGCGCGTTGCGCCCTCGTGCGCTGGCCGATTACGTCGGCCAGGAAAAGATCCGCCACCAGCTCGGCATCTTCATAGAGGCCACGCGCAAGCGTGGGGAAGCGCTCGATCACGTGCTGCTGTTCGGGCCGCCGGGACTCGGCAAGACGACGCTGTCGCACATCATCGCGCACGAGCTCGGCGTCAACCTGCGGCAGACGTCGGGACCGGTGCTCGAACGCCCTGGCGATCTCGCCGCATTGCTGACCAACCTCGAGCCGCGCGATGTGCTGTTCATCGACGAGATCCACCGGCTGTCGCCTGTCGTCGAGGAAATCCTGTATCCGGCGCTCGAGGATTTCCAGCTCGACATCATGATCGGCGAGGGTCCGGCGGCACGCAGCGTCAAGCTCGACCTGCCGCCGTTCACGCTGGTCGGGGCGACCACCCGCGCCGGCATGCTGACCAATCCGTTGCGCGACCGCTTCGGCATCGTCGCGCGGCTCGAGTTCTACACCGCCGACGAGCTGACGCGGATCGTCACGCGCTCGGCGGCGCTGCTCGAGATCCCGCTCGATCCGGCGGGGTCGATGGAAATCGCACGGCGCTCGCGCGGCACGCCGCGCATCGCCAACCGCCTGCTGCGGCGCGTGCGCGACTTCGCCGAGGTGAAGGCCGATGGCGCGATCACCCGCGAAGTCGCCGATGCCGCGCTGGTGATGCTCGACGTCGACGCGGCGGGACTCGACGTGATGGACCGCAAGCTGCTGCAGACGGTGCTGTCCAAGTTCGATGGCGGCCCGGTGGGCGTCGACAACCTGGCCGCGGCGATCGGCGAGGAACGCGATACGATCGAGGATGTGCTGGAGCCCTTCCTGATCCAGCAGGGATACCTGCAGCGCACGTCGCGCGGGCGCATCGCCACCGCGTTGTCGTACCGCCATTTCGGCCTCGCGCCGCCGCAGCCGTCGGCCCAGCTATTCGCGCCCGAATGACGACGGCGCGTTTCGCACATGTGGTCCGCGT
>JBDTJK010000243.1:0-9475 GCA_039935875.1 Casimicrobiaceae bacterium | reverse complement strand
CTCGACCGAAGTCAAGGTGCTGATGAGCCACGAAATGGAGACCGGGCAGCGCAAGGACGCGCAAGGCAAGGTGATACCCGCCTGGTTCATCCAGCATGTCGACGTCACCTGCGCCGGCAAGACGGTGCTGAATGCTCAGTGGGGAACCGCGGTTTCGAAGAATCCGTTCCTTTCGTTCAAGTTCAAGGGTGGCAACAAGGGCGACAAGGTGGTGGTCACCTGGGTCGACAATCGCGGCGAGACGCGCAGCGACGAAGCCACGGTCGCCTGAGCGACGGTACGCATCCGGGGAGAAGATCATGTATCGCAGACTTTGCCTGGCCGCCGTCGCGGGTTTGCTGGCCGCTGTCACCAGCGGTGCACATGCGCAGGGCAACGACACCGCCGCCGAAATCGAGAAATACCGCCAGGCGCTCGCCGACGGTAATCCAGCCGAACTGTGGGAAGCGCGCGGCGAAGCGATGTGGAAGGAAGCACGCGGACCCAGAAAAGCATCGCTTGCGCAATGTGACCTCGGCATGGGGCCCGGCGTGGTCAAGGGCGCGTATGCGCACCTGCCGCGCTATTTCGCCGATACCGGCCGCGTGATGGACCTCGAGACGCGGATCTTCCATTGCATGAGCACGCTGCAGGGAATCAGCGAGGCCGAGTCGCACAAGGTGCTGTTCGGCGGTCCAGGACACCGCGCCGACATCGAGGCACTCGCCGCATACGTGACGTCTGAATCGAAGGGGACGGTGATCAACGTGTCGCTCTCCGACCCGCACATGAAAGCGATGTACGCGATCGGTGAGCAGATCTTCTTCTATCGCGGCGGGCCGCACGACTTCGCCTGCGCGACCTGCCACGGCGAGGACAACAAGCGCATCCGGCTGCAGGACCTTCCCGACCTCACGAAAAAGAAAGGCGCGCAGACGGCATATTCGACATGGCCGGCATACCGCGTGTCGCAAGGGGAGTTGCGCACGATGCAATGGCGGCTCAACGATTGCTTCCGTCAGCAACGTTTCCCCGACCTCGTGTACGGCTCGCCCGCATCGATCGCATTGACGACCTACCTCGCCTACAACGCCAACGGCGCCGTGTACGACGGCCCGGGGTTGAAGCGCTGAAGCGGCGACAGGGAGAACCATGATGAAACGCACATTGATCCGCGCATTCACGCTCGTTGCCGCCGCGCTCATCGTCGTCGGCTGCGCATCGGTGCCATCGGATGCCGACCTGCACGCGGATACCGTAGCGATGCTCAAGGCGTCGTTCAAGGCGAAGGGACAGGCGACGATGGACCGTCTCGACCAGGACGAGACGCAGCGCGTCTGCAGCGAATATTTTGGCAAGGCCTTGCCGCCTGCCATTCTGGCGCGCATCGAGAAGTCCAACCTCGACGCGATCAAATGGCCGGCAGATGGCAAATCTGTGGGCGACTGGAAGGCGGGCGAGAAAATCGCCCAGCTCGGCCAGGGCAAGCAGTATTCCGACGACCCGTCGAAGCCAAGCGGCGGCAACTGCTACGCATGCCACCAGCTCGCGCCGCAGGAAATCTCGTATGGCACCATCGGTCCTTCCCTGTACCGGTTCGGCAAGCTGCGCGGCTATACGGACGAGATGCGCAAATACGCCTACGGCAAGGTGTACAACACCGAGGCGTATTCGGCGTGCTCCAACATGCCCCGCTTCGGCGCGCACGGCATCCTCACCGAGCAGCAGATGAAAGACGTGGTTGCGCTGCTGATGGATCCGAAGTCGCCGGTCAACCAGTGATTCGCCGGCGCTGATCACGCCGCAGCTGACACGGTGCGCCGCCGCGATTTCCTGCAGGCGCTTGCCGCCGCCACCTGTGCGGGCTTGCCGGTTGCATCGCAAGCGGCACTCGACGGGCGTACGGATGCGCACTTCCATGATGCGGCCGCAGCGTTTGGCAATGTGTCGCTGCTGCACTTCACCGACTGCCATGCGCAGTTGAACCCGGCATGCTTTCGCGAGCCGAGCGTCAACATCGGTCCCGGCAGCGCGCGCGGCAAGCCGCCGCACATCGTCGACGACGCGTTGCTGCGACACTTCGGCATCACGCCGGAAACCCGCACCGCGCATGCGTTCACCTGCCTCGATTTCACGCGCGCGGCGATAGCCTATGGGCGCATGGGCGGCTTCGCGCACCTGGCGACGCTGGTCGAGCGCATGCGCTCGACGCGGCCCGGAGCGCTGCTGCTCGACGGCGGCGACACGTGGCAGAGGTCGGCGACGTCGCTGTGTACACGCGGCCAGGACATGATCGACGCCTGCAAGTTGCTGCGCGTGGACGCAATGACCGCACACTGGGAGTTCACCTATGGCGCCGAGCGCGTGCAGCAGGTGGTTGCCAACGATCTCGCCGGACATGTCGATTTCGTCGCGCAGAATGTCTCCACGCCGGACTTCGGCGATCCGGTGTTCGCACCCTACGTGATGCGGCAGGTCAACGGCGTTGCGGTGGCGGTGATCGGCCAGGCGTTTCCGTACACGCCGATTGCCAACCCGCGCTATTTCACGCCTGACTGGACGTTCGGAATCCAGGAGGACCGTTTGCAGAAGGTGATCGACGCTGCGCGCGCGAAAGGCGCCGTGGTCGCCGTGCTGCTGTCCCACAACGGCATGGACGTTGTGGGATGTCGTCGCGCGGCACCTGCGCGAGGTCAGGCACGTTGCCCCGCGCACGTCGTACCTGCCGCGGTTGTCCGGTGTCGGGGACGATCCGGGGTTTATGCCAGCGTAACGCGCGCGAACTTGCGCTTGCCCGCCTGGATAACCAACGTTGCGGGCGCGGCGATTGCCAGCGTGCGATCGGCCACCACGTCGCCGTCGACCTTGATGCCGCGCCCGGCAATCAGGCGCAGCGCCTCCGATGTCGATTCGACGATGCCGGCCTGCTTGGCAATCTGCGCGATCGGCATCGGTGCGCCGTGGGTGTGCAGCGTCATCTCGGGCATCGACTCCGGCAGCGCGCCGCGGCGAAAACGCGCGTCGAACTCGGCGAGCGCTGCGTCGGCATCCTGCGCCGAGTGAAAACGCGTGACGATCTCCTGCGCGAGCAGCACCTTGGCATCACGGGGATTGCGGCCATCCGCGCATTCGCGTTTCAGCGTCGCGATGTCGGCCAGCGAGCGGAACGACAGGAGCTCGTAGTAGCGCCACATCAGCGTGTCGGAAATTGACATCAACTTGCCGAACATCTCGCCGGGCGCCTCGCTGATGCCGACATAGTTGTGCTTGGACTTCGACATCTTGTCGACACCGTCGAGGCCTTCGAGCAGCGGCATCGTCAGGATGCATTGGGGTTCCTGACCGTAGGTTTTCTGCAGCTCGCGGCCCACGAGAAGGTTGAATTTCTGGTCGGTGCCGCCGAGCTCGATGTCCGAGCGCAGTGCAACGGAGTCGTAGCCCTGCATCAGCGGATACAGGAACTCGTGCACGGCAATGGGCTGGTTGCCGCGGAAGCGCTTGTGGAAGTCGTCCCGCTCGAGCATCCGCGCGACCGTGTAGTGCGACGCGAGCTTGATCATTCCCGCCGCCCCCAGCGGTTCCGACCATTCCGAGTTGTAGCGGATCTCGGTGCGCGCAGCGTCGAGCACCCGCGACGCCTGCGCATGGTAGGTGCGGGCGTTCGTTTCGATCTGCTCGCGGGTCAGCGCAGGGCGCGTCGCATTGCGCCCTGACGGGTCGCCGATCATCGACGTGAAGTCGCCGATCAGGAAGATCACCTGATGGCCGAGGTCCTGCATCTGGCGCATCTTGTTCAGCACGACCGTGTGCCCGAGATGGATATCCGGCGCGGTCGGATCGAGCCCCAGCTTGATTCGCAGCGGCTTGCCGCGGGCGAGCTTCTGCGCGACTTCGGCCTCGACGATCAGCTCGTCGGCGCCGCGCTTGAAGATCGCGAGCTGTTCGTCGACGCTGGCGCTCATTGCCCGCGCTCCGGCAGCGCAGCGGCGCACGCACTCACGTCGGTAGGCACGCTGCCATCCATTTTGACGCCTATCGTCGATTCCTTGCCTGCGTGGTCGCGAGGCGGTCACCCGTTGAATATGGCGGGGGCAACGCGCAGTCCGCGAAAAGTTTGGTAGACTCGGCCGCTGGCCCATCCAATCGTCCCGGGCGGCCATGCCGACCGCTCCGATGCTGCACCGCCTCGCGGGTAATGCCGTCGCGGCAGCATTGCAACGACATTCGCCAGCAACGGCACCATCAGTAACGACACCATCAACTTGAGCACACGCAGACCCGCAATTCTAGCGTATCGCGATATCACGGCCGCTCTCGGGCGCGTATCGCTTGCGCAATGGCTGTTCACCGCGTTGCTGGCGGGCGGGGCGGTCGCCGCATTCGCGCTGGTGCCGGACGACACTGCGGCCGACGTCACGGTGGCCGCCGTCGTGCGCGACCTGGCGTCCCCCATCGCCGCAGCGCGCAGCCCTTCAATCTACTGGCACGACGAGCGCGTGCAGCGCGGCGACACGATCGGCAGCCTGCTTGCGCGCGCCGGCGTCTACGACGCCGGCGCGTTCAATTTCCTGCGCAGCGACCCTTCCGCGCGGGCGCTGTACCAGCTGCGACCGGGCAAGCCGCTGCATGTGGCAACCGACGACGAAGGCGCCTTGGTCGCGCTGCGTTTCCTGCAGCCCTCCGGCGACATGCTGACGATCAGCCGCGACGCATCGACGTTCACCGCGCGGACTGCGGCGCCGGTGATCGAGACGCGCGTGGAGATGCGCAGCGCGGTGATTCGCTCGTCGTTGTTCGCCGCCGCGGACGACGTCGACCTGCCGGATCTGGTGACGCTCGAGCTCGCCGACGTGTTCGCCGGCGACATCGACTTTCATCACGACCTGCGCCGCGGCGATCACTTCAGCGTCGTCTACGAATCGCGCTTCATCGACGGCGAACCCGCCGGAGCGGGTCGCATCCTGGCAGCCGAATTCGTCAACCGTGGCACGACACTGCATGCGTATCAGTGGACGCCGGCCGATGGCACGTCCGGTTACTATGGAGACGACGGACGCAGCCTGCGCAGGGCGTTCCTGCGCGCGCCGCTCGCATTTTCGCGGATCACTTCCGGTTTCACCACCGCGCGCTTCCATCCGATCCTCAAGCGATGGAAGGAACATCACGGCACCGATTTCGGCGCGCCGATGGGAACGCCGGTGCATGTGACCGCCGACGGCGTGGTCGCCGTCGCCGGGCAGCAGACCGGATACGGCAACGTGATCATCGTTCGCCACGGCAGCACGTATTCGACCGTTTATGCGCACCTGTCGCGTTTCGCGCCGCAAATGCATGCCGGCGAGCGCGTGCACCAGGGAGACGTCATCGGCTTCGTCGGCATGACCGGCTGGGCCACCGGCCCCCACCTGCATTACGAGTTTCGCGTCAACGACGAGCCGCGCAATCCCGTCACGGTCGCGCTGCCGGCGGCCGACCCGGTGCCCGATGCGCAGCGCCAGCAGTTTGCCGCGGACCTCGCGCAGCGGATGGCACAGCTCGCCTTGGCGCGCAGCGTATCCGGCGTCGCGTTCGCCGCGGCCAACTAGCATTGCACTCAGGCGGCAGCGATGCAGGCCGATTGCTACGCGGGTGTGATGTCCGGCACCAGCCTCGATGGCGTGGACGCGGTGGTCGCCGATTTTTCACGCGCCAGCGGCCGCGTCTGCGCGACGCTCGGCGCCGTGCACGTTCCATTTCCGCCTGCTTTGCACGACGAACTTTCAGCGTTGCAGAAGTCCGGCTTCGACGAAATCGTCCGTGCTGCGCGCGCCGCCAATGCGCTGGCCGACATCTATGCACAGGCGATCGCGGAGGCGATCGCCGACGCCAAGCTTGAGGTCAGAGACGTCGTTGCCGCAGGCGTGCATGGACAGACCGTGCGGCACCGGCCGGACGAAGGCTTCAGCGTGCAGATCAACAACGCTGCGCGTGTGGCCGAAAGAAGCGGCGTGACGGTGGTCGCCGACTTTCGCAGCCGTGACGTCGCCGCGGGCGGTCAGGGCGCACCGCTGGTGCCTGCGTTCCATCGCGCGCTATTCGGTGACGACGGCACTCACCGGCTGATCGTCAACATCGGCGGCATCGCCAACATCACCGACTTGCCTCCCGGCGGCGCGGGACGCGGATTCGATACCGGCCCGGGCAACGCGCTGATCGACCTGTGGCATGCGCGGCATCGCGGCGGCGCATGCGACTTTGAAGGCGCCTGGGCGCGCAGCGGGCGTGTCGATCGCGCGCTGCTGGCCAACCTCGTGGCCGATCCCTATTTCGCGCTGGCGCCGCCTAAAAGCACCGGACGCGACCTGTTCAACGCAGGCTGGCTCGATGCGGCGTTGCAGGGCTCGTCATTGTCTGCGCGCGACGTGCAGGCGACGCTGACGGCGCTGACCGCGCATACGATTGCCGCCGCGGTACGCGTGCATGCGCCGCGCGCCACCGACGTGATCGTCGCCGGTGGTGGCGCGCACAATGCCACGCTGGTCGAAATGCTCGCGGCGGAGCTCGCCCCGCGTACGTTACGCACGTCGACCGCGCTGGGTGTCGACGTCGAACACGTCGAATCGCTGGCGTTCGCGTGGCTCGCGCGCCGCGCGCTGGCGCGCGAGACCGGCAACCTCCCGGCGGCGACTGGCGCGCGCGGACCTCGCGTGCTGGGCGCGATCTACTGGGGCCAACCTCACGATGTCCCGGCAAGCAACCCACGGAGCGATCGATGACCTCACGCAAGACGGCACTCGTCACCGGATCGACGTCGGGCATCGGCCTCGCAATCGCACGCGCGTTCGCCGCCAACGGCATGAATCTCGTGCTCAACGGATTCGGCGACGCGGCAGAGATTGCAACGCTGTGTACCGACCTCGCGGCGTTGCACGGCGCGCGCGTGCTGCACGACCCTGCCGACATGTCGAAGCCGGACCAGATCTCTCGCATGATGGCACGCACGGCGGAAAATTTCGGTGCGCTCGACGTGCTGGTCAACAACGCCGGCATCCAGCATGTCGCCGCGGTCGACGAGCTTCCGCCGGAGCGCTGGGATGCGATCATCGCGATCAACCTGTCGTCGGCGTTCCATACGATTCGTGCAGCGCTGCCACCGATGAAGGCGCGCGGATTCGGACGCATCATCAACATTGCGTCGGCGCATGCGCTGGTCGCGTCACCCTACAAGAGTGCCTACGTCGCGGCCAAGCACGGTCTCGCCGGTCTGACCAAGACCGTGGCGCTCGAGGTGGCACAGACCGGCATCACCTGCAACGCGATCTGCCCCGGTTACGTGCGCACGCCGATGGTCGACCGGCAGATTCCCGACACCGCACGCACACGCGGCATCAGCGAGGAGTCCGTGATCCGCGACGTGATTCTCGCGCGGCAGGCGAGCAAGCGCTTTGTCGGCATCGACGAGGTCGCGTCGATGGCGACCTATCTCGCAAGCGATGCCGCGGCGTCGATCACCGGCGCGTTGCTGTCGATCGATGGCGGCTGGACGGCATCCTGACCGATCTCACCCGAGCGTTTATCGCGGGCGGACCAACACGGCGCTGGCGGATTCATGATGCGGAGGTTTTCCGTGATCACGAGACGCTGGAGGCAATCCGCGTGAAACCAGGAACGGGAATCGAATGAAGATCGCGATGATGGGCGCCGGCGGGGTCGGCGGTTACTTTGGCGCGCGCCTTGCGCGCGCCGGTTGCGACGTGGCGTTCATCGCGCGCGGCACGCATGGCGCGGCGATCCGCGCGAATGGGCTCACGATCACCAGCCAGCTTGGCGATATCCACCTCGCGCCCACGAAAGTGACGGACGATCCTGCGGGGATCGGCAACGTCGACGTCGTGTTGTTCGGCGTCAAGCTATGGGATACCGAGCCTGCCGCGGAGGCCATCCGCTCACTGATCGGACCCGATACGATGGTCATATCGTTGCAGAACGGCGTGGTCAAGGACGACATCCTGAAAGCGAAGCTGGGCACGCAGGCAGTCGCGGGCGGTGCGTGCTACATCTCGGCGACGATCGCGTCGCCGGGAGTCATAGCGCACACGGGCACGATGCAGAAGCTCGTGTTCGGCGAGTACGGCGCAGCCGGTTCGGCGCGGCTCGATCGGCTGCTGCAAGCGTGCCAGCGTGCCGGCATTGACGCCGAGATCAGCACTGACATCCACCGCACGCTGTGGGAAAAATTCGTGCTGCTGGTGGGCCTGTCCGCCACCACCGCCGCAACGCGCCTGCCGATCGGACGCGTGCGTGCCGACCCTGATTCGAGACTTTTGCTGCAACAGGTGATGGAAGAAGTCGTCGCGGTCGGACGCGCGGAAGGTGTGCAACTCGCGCCCGATTACGCCGCCGACCGGTTGCGATTTTGCGACCAGCTTCCCGCGGGCATGATGGCATCGATGGCCAACGATCTCGAGCGCGGCCAGAAGCTCGAAGTCAGATGGTTGAGCGGCGATGTCGTGCGCCGTGGCGCGGAAGTCCGGGTGCCGACGCCGGCGAACGAATTTGCCTGTGCGGTGCTGTCGCTGCACGCGCAAGGGCGCTAGCAGTCCGGCCACGGGGTATTTCGGCTTGCGGGCGCGCCGGCTAGCAGACGTGACGCGCAAAAAAAACGGGACCGCGCGGGTCCCGTGGTGGTGCGCACGGCGGGCGATCAGGGTGAGAAACTCGAGCCGCAGCCACAGGTCGATTGCGCATTCGGATTCTTGATGACGAACTGTGCACCGTCGAGGCCGTCGGTATAGTCGATCTCGGCGCCGACCAGATACTGGTAGCTCATCGGATCGATCAGCAGCGTGACCCCGTTCTTCACCATCGCGGTGTCGTCCTCGTTGGTGACCTCGTCGAACGTGAAGCCGTACTGGAAGCCGGAACAGCCGCCACCGGTGACGAACACCCGCAGCTTGAGTTCGGGGTTGCCTTCCTCCTCGATCAGCGTCTTCACCTTGTTGGCCGCGCTGTCGGAGAACACCAGCGGGGCGGGCATGTCGGTCATCGCATTCATTCGCAGAACTCCTTCGGTAGCGCCTGTAGGCGCCGTGTCGCGGCAGGCGTCAATCGGCTGCCACGCGTTTCAATTCGACCACGGATCCAGTCGCCGGTTCGCTCTCGCTATGGGCTAAGCGACCTTCGATCACCGCACCCATGTGCATTTCCAGCTTCCGATACGCGACGTCACCGACGATGCGTGCCTTCGGCTGCAGTTCAAGGTACTCGGTCGCATTCACCGGCCCGGTCACCGTGCCGTTGATCACGACGTGCGATACGCGCACCTCGCCATCGATGCGTGCGTGCTCGCTGATCACCAGTGTACCGGTCTGGCCGTCGGCGGTGGACACGTTGCCTTCGACACAGCCGTCGACGCGCAGGCCGCCGGTGAACAACAGGTCGCCACGCACGATCGTTCCGGCGCCGATCAGGCTGTCCAGGCGCTTTTGCGGGGCGGCTTCACTCTTGGCTTTGAACA
>JBDTJK010000242.1:0-11360 GCA_039935875.1 Casimicrobiaceae bacterium | reverse complement strand
GGTCATCCGGCATCAGAGCAGCCCGTCCAGCAGCTGCACGTCGACTTCACTGTCGCTATCGAGATTGCCGACTTCGGCGCCCAGCACCACGAAGCAGTTGGCACGCGACATCGACGACAGGATGCCGGATCCTTGGTCGCCCGTGACGCGCACGCTCGCGCCACCATCGTCGCCGCGCGACAGGATCGCGCGCTGGAATTCGGTGCGCCCGGGCATCTTGCGGATCGGCGCAGCGAGTTTCGCGCGCAGCATCGGCAGCGGCGCTGCGTCGCGGCGGCCGGACAGGTGCAGCAGCGCTTCGCGCACGAATTGGTAGAACGTCACCATCACGCTGACGGGATTTCCCGGCAATCCGAAGAAGTGCGCGCTGCCCAGGCGTCCATAGGCGAGCGGCCGGCCGGGCTTCATCGCGATCTTCCAGAACACCACTTCGCCAAGCTGGTCGAGCAACTGCTTCACATAATCGGCTTCGCCGACCGACACGCCACCTGACGTGATGACGACGTCCGCGTTGGCCGCGGCCGTGGCGAATGCGCGTTCGAGTGCTTGAGGAATATCCGGCACCACGCCCATGTCGATCGTATCGAATCCCATGCGCTGCAGCATGCCGTTGATCGTGTAGCGGTTGCTGTCGTAGATCTGGCCCGCCGCCAACGGCTTGCCGATGGACACGAGCTCATCGCCGGTGGAAAAGAACGCGACGCGAAGGCGCCGGTAGACGCCGATTTCATTGATGCCGATCGACGCCAGCATGCCGATTTCCGCGGGATAAAGCGCCTGACCCGCAGTGAACAGTGTTGCACCGGTCTTCAGGTCCTCGCCCGCGAACCGGCGGTTCTGTCCCACCTGAGTCACCGCCCCCGGATGGATGCGCACGCCGGTGTCGGTCGCCGTCGCGCGCTCCTGCATGACCACCGTGTCCGCGCCGCCCGGCATCACGCCGCCGGTGAAGATGCGCACAGTCTCGCCGTGGCCAATCTCGCCGGCGTAGGGGCGCCCGGCGAACGCTTCGCCGACGCGCGTCAGCGGCGTTTCCGCGGCCTTGTCGAGGTCGGCGAAGCGCAGCGCCCAGCCGTCCATCGCCGAGTTGTCGTGCCCCGGCACGTCGATCGGCGACACCACGTCTTCGGCGAGCGTGCGTCCGAGTGCGTCGCGGATGTGCAGCCGCTCGACGGCGGTAACCGGCGTCAGGAACTGCCGGATCAGCGTGCGGGCGCGCTCGACCGGCATCGAATCCGGATCGTAGTCGTCGGCACAGGACAATTCACGCAACGTGCTGCCAGTGGGATTCATCGAGTCGGTTCCTGTTGTCGAAAGCGTGATTTTAAGGCGAGCGCGGGTCGTTCGAGGCAATGTCACGACACCACCGCGCAGGCGAGCGCGATGGGCAGCGCCAGCAGCAGCAACATCATCGGGCGCACATCGCTCCACCGGCGCACCAGCGCCTGCTGGATCGCGAATGCGATCCGGTGACGAGGAATCCCGAGAGCATGAAGAACACCTGCACGCCGAGCAGCCCGGGATTCGACTGGGGATCAAGTCGGTAAAGCGGCACGTAGGCCCAGTTCGGCGTCAATGCATGGCAATGGAACACGATCACTGGCACCGCTGCGGCGAGGCGCAACGCCTGCACGCCATTGTCGCGGCCCGCGGTCAAGTCTCCGAGCCGCGGCACGCCGGTCACGTGCGTGGCGGCAGGTGGGCGGCGAGTTCGTCGCGCGTGTTGATGTTGCGAAACGCTGCGGCCTCGTCGTCGAAGGCCACTTCGGCAATGGCCAGCGTCGCGTACCACGCATCGATCTTGCGTCCACCCTCGGCGAGGAACTGCGCAAGATGCGGCAGCACGCGCCGATCGACCAGCGCGAACACCGGATGCGATTGCGTGCCTGTGCGCGCAACCGCGAGTTGCGCGCCTGCCGCGGCCAGCGCTACCGCGAGGCGCGATGCGAGGTCAGCGGGCAGGAAGGGCGAGTCGCATGGCGAGGTGAGGACGTAGTCGCTGGTGGCCGCCGTCAATCCGGCATGCAAGCCTGCCAGCGGACCGGCGAAGCCGCCGATGGCATCGGCGACGACTGCGTGGCCGAATTCGGCATAGCGCTGCGCATTCTGGTTGGCGTTGATCAACAACTTGTCCACCTGCGGCGCCAGTCGCGCGATCACGTGCGCGACCAGCGGCCGGCCGTCGAAGTCCACCAAGCCCTTGTCGACGCCACCCATGCGACGTCCCTGGCCGCCGGCGAGCACGAGACCGGTGATGTCGGCGCGCGCAATCGGCGCGTGCGGCACGCTTGCGGGGGTCATCGGATGAAACGTTCGGCGCCGGTGAACAGCAGGTAGTGCTTGTTGGTGGCGCGGCCGATCATCGTCATCCCCACTTTTTGCGCGATGTCGTGGCCCATCTGCGTCAGGCCCGAGCGTGAAACGAGGAACGGGATGCCCATCTGTGCGGCCTTGATCACCATTTCCGACGTCAGGCGGCCGGTGGTATAGAAAATCTTGTCGTGGCCGTCAATGCCATCCAGCCACATCTGGCCGGCGATCGCATCCACCGCATTGTGGCGCCCGACGTCCTCGACGAACATCAGGATTTCGCTGCTGTCGCCGATGTTGCTCGCCAGTGCGCAGCCGTGCACCGCGCCCGCCTGCTTGTAGATGGTCTCGTGCACGCGCACGCGGTCGAGCAGCGCGTACAGCGCGCCCTGTGTCAGCGTCGCACCGGCGGGCAGCCGCACATCGTCGATTTCGGCCATCAGGTCGCCGAACACCGTGCCCTGGCCACAGCCCGATGTCTTGGTGCGCTTCGCCGTCTTCCCCTCGAGATCGGACAGCCCGTTATGCGTCGTCACCGCGACCGAATTCGTTTCCCAGTCGACCTGCACGGCGGCGATGTCCTCGATGCGCTCGATCAGGCGCTGGTTGCGCAGGTAGCCGATGGTCAGCGCCTCGGGCGCGGCGCCGAGCGTCATCAGCGTCAGCAATTCGTGCTTGTCGACGTAGATCGTCAGCGGGTGCTCGCCCGCGACCGGGACGTTGTGCGCGACGCCATGCTCATCCACCGCGCTGACGTCGAACGTCGACGGCCGCGCATTGTGCGTCAGCTGCGGCCGATAGCCGGGCGCTATCGCACTCATCCGCCGATGTAGCTCATTTCGACCTTGCGCGGGTCGGGCGTCGCGCTGCCGCGCAGCTCCGAGTAGCGGTCGCTGCGCTGGGTCCAGATCGCGCGCACGACCTGCGTGATCTCCTCGTCGCTGGCGCCACCGCGCAATCGCGCGCGAAGGTCGTCACCGTGGGTCGCGAACAGGCACGTGTAGACCTTGCCGTCCGTTGAAAGACGCGCGCGCGTGCAGTCGCGGCAAAACGCCTGCGTCACCGACGCGATCACTCCGACCTCACCGCTGCCATCGCGATAGCGCCAGCGCTGCGCGACCTCGCCGGTGTAGTTCGGCTCGATGGCAACGATCGGCATTTCGCGATCGATCGCCTCGACAATCTCGCGCGACGTTACGACGTCGTCCAGGCGCCAGCCGTTGGTGTGGCCAACGTCCATGTATTCGATAAAGCGCACGATGTGCCCGCTTCCCTTGAAATGGCGGGCGAGCGCGACCACCGCGTGTTCGTTGACACCACGCTTGATCACCGCGTTGATCTTGATCGGCGCGAGTCCCGCGGCGGCCGCGGCGTCGATGCCCTTGAGCACGTCGGCGACCGGGAAATCGACGTCGTTCATTGCGCGGAACGTCGCGTCGTCGAGCGCATCGAGGCTGACCGTCACGCGCGACAGCCCGGCGTCACGCAGCGCGCGCGCCTTGCGTGCAAGCAACACGCCGTTGGTGGTCAACGTCAGGTCGACCGGGAGCTTGGCGAGCATGGCGACCAGCCGTTCGAGATGCCGGCGCATCAGCGGCTCGCCGCCGGTCAGCCGGATCTTGTTGACGCCGGCGTCGACGAACGCGCGCGCGACGCGCGTGATCTCCTCGAACGTCAGAAGCTCCACTTGCGGCAGGAACCGGTAGTCACCGTCGAACACTTCCTTCGGCATGCAATACACGCAGCGGAAGTTGCAGCGATCGGTGACCGATATCCGCAGGTCGTGCAGCGACCGGCCGCGCACATCCACGGGATGGGTGGCGAGCGGACCATCGCCGGCGGCGAGAGCGGTGAGGCGTTCGCCTAGGGCTGCCTGGCGGTGGTCGACGACCGGGATGATCTTGGCCATGCGGAAGGGTCGCGGGTCGGAACTAAGTTGATGGTCGATGTTAGCAGAGTGAAACCCTGATTGCGCAAGGGTTGTCCGCCGCCATCCAATCCATCATCTGTATTTGGGCGAGAAACGCGCGCATTCAAGCATGCCGTGAAGCAGCACCGTGTCGCACGCGAGAGAAATCCCACGCTACTTGTTTTGCCACAGTCTCGTGCCAGTTATCGCGTGGCCATATTTGGTGACGACTCAGTCGTCGGCTCCGGAGCCGCAGGCACAAGACCATACCGATCCATGATGGCCACCAGCGCCGCCTTGTCCGGCGGGCCGCCAGCGTTGATCACCGCGGCGACATCCTTGAAGTATTGTGCGCCGATGTCGGGCGACAGCGTGATCAGCGCACGCGCGACCGCATTGAACGGGTTGCAGAATCCGTGCACAGTACCCCTCGGAGTACGCATGCCCTGCCCCGGGACCAGGTCTCGCGTTTCCGAGCCGACCGTGTAGCGAAGCTTGCCCTCCATCACATAGACGAGCTCTTCGTTGTTGGAATGGCTATGTGGAGGCGGGACGTTCGAACCTGGCGGAACCGTCAGTTCGAACATCCCCATGCTCGCATCGTGCGAGCCATCGACGAGGTAGCGTATGCCGAGTTGTCCGGCATTGATTTCGATTGCATTCATGGTTGTCGAGTCGCGAAGTGATTGATGGTCTCAGAAACGGATGCAGGGCAGAGCAACGTCAGCGAATGGCAAGTTCGCTCACCTCAGGCAGCAACGCGTACATAGCAGCATCGACCGATACGCGGCGCATCAGAATCCGATGGGCGGCGATGCCTTCGAATCGGGCACCAACCTTCTCCGCAACCCTGCGACTGGGCAAGTTGTCCACTGCCGTTACGATCTCGATAAGCCGCAAACCCAGGGCGCCAAACCCGAACTCGCGAGAATGGATGCAGCCTCGGCCGCAAGTCCACAACCCTGGTGCGACTCGCGTATCCAGTATCCGCGTTTTTGCGAATCCATGTACAGGATTTAACTGGTTGACACCTGCCGCGCCAGCAAAAGTTCGTTTCAGGTCGAAGATCGAGAATTCATGTTCGAGGCTTGAGTCCCAGTTTGCCTCGCACGTCCGGTACCAATCGAATCCCTCGGTTTCCGTGCGGCTGGCATAGCACCAGGGCATCCATTTTCCTACGGTCGCGAGTGATTCCATCGCAGCGGCGTGACGCTGCGAAGTGAACGCAATGGAGTTGGGGCGAAGGATGATGTGCTCGCCAACGAGGTCGGTTCGGCTGGGTTTCAACACGGATGGCGACCTATAGATAGCCCAGTCCGCAGATGAACCGAACGTTGGCCGCAAACAGGCCGACGAGCCAAGCCAAGACACCAAACGCGGCAAAACCGAACGCCCAGACGAAGCGAAGTGCGAGAGAGCGTCCCAGCGCTGCGACGAAGGGCAACGCCACAAGCACCAGCAGCGATACGACGCCAGACACGAAATAGACTTCCAAGCCGCCATTGCAGGCGCGGGGAGCCACGACGAATGCGATCCCGATCACGAGGACGGCGATCGCGGCTGCACTGCTGAAAGGCCATGCGGCAGGGAACGAGCGCGAGAGCGTCATTTCGAGTGATGTTTAGTGATTGGAATATAGAAGTACAACATTTCCTCACGAAGACCCGGTTTGTTGTAAAGAGCGATGGCCGGGTCGGCGCAAGCCGCTCCGAACATGTCCAGCGTCGCCCTCATCGATGCGCCGTCGCCGGGGCCGAGGGTACGGACGCAATACGTGCCGTTGGGCATGGGCGAACCCCTGGCTATTTCTTCCAGTAGTCGAACTCGGGTTCAAAACGGGAGCCGCCAAGTTCCGCCGCTTTCTCCTGGAGGTAGGACTGGGCGTCCGCGATTGCCTGGTTGTAGATGCTCGGTCCGATTTCCCGGACACAGAAATCCAGCAAGGTTGCGGCCTTCAGGTCGCCGATCTCGGCGTCCATGTTGTCCGCGAAATACCGCTTGATCGAGCCGAGCAGGTATTTTTCGGTTTCCCTTTGCAGCTTGATCGACATGTGAGGGCCTCGAGTCCGTGATACGTATCCATTGAATTCACGTTATCACATGCTGCAAGCGGCCCTTCGCTCGTTCCGGCGCAGAGTGATCATCGTGTGCAGCGGTATTCATGCGTGCAATCCAGAAACAAAGTCGAATGAATGAGCACGAAGCCGGCGGCATTCCGATGGCCCAAGTGCCAGTGGGCTCGCGCGGCGAGTTGTGTGCAATGCGCGAATTCCTCGTGGATCGACTCGAAGATCCGAGCACGCCCCGATCGGTGAGTGAATACTTTCGCCGGGCTATAATGCCGGCGCGCGGAGAGCTGGCCGAGTGGTCGAAGGCGCCTGACTCGAAATCAGGTAACGGGGCAACCTGTTCGGGGGTTCGAATCCCTCGCTCTCCGCCATCCATTCAATACTTTACGACCCTGGAGTGGTTGTGGAACGAACGGCCATGACTAATTCGCGTCTCCGTGAAGTTCCGTCCGCGGTTGTATCGGCTTGATTGAGACCCACACCTATGATTTTCTCGCGCGAGACTATCCTGCGGTGACGGCGCGGTTGACCTATCAGCGTGCGAAGCGCGCCCAAGGAAACGGGCGCCGGTCCTTTCCTTCGATCGAGATTTGAACCGACAGTACCCCGATTACGTCGGGTTGGCCGCGATGTCCGCAGTGGTGGCGAAGGCGTGCACGAGGCAGGCGTATGCCGACAGCGCGTTCCTGCGGACAACAACAGAGCTGGTGCAGACCTCAGTCTGACTCAGCAGTCGTCAGTTCCCGTGCGTACGAGAGCGCATCAAGCGGCGCGAACTTCCACGAGTAGTTCCGGCATTCCGCAATTCTAGGCTAGGCCAGTGGTGATCGCACCCAAATTGGACTGAATTGCGGACGTGATCTGACGCAAGCAATTGATCTTTTGCCGAGCCAGAACAGGTGCTGGTAGCCCGCGATCAGTGCGACGAGAAGTACGTGGCCCCCGCGGTGAGCGGCCCAATGACCGAAATGAACGCGAGAATCGCACACTGCTGTCAAACGCAATGGCGCTGGCGGTGGCGCCGGCAACAAGCTGTTGGACGATTCCACGCAGCCGTTCCCGCCACGCCCCTCGTGCTGCGCGACGATCGACTCCCAGCCTGTCAGATCGCAATCTGTATGGAATGCATCCTCTGATGAAACGTCGTAAGCGGTTACAACCCACCTGCCTCAACCAGACTTACACTTGCAGTGCAGTTTGATGTTCTGCTGTAGGACGAAAACGCGACTACGCCAGTTGCGTCCCGCCTCCATATGCGATTCCTGGCTGGAATCGGCAGAAGGAAATTCAGCATGACTAAAAGTCGGCCCGATCACGAAAAGCCATTGAATCCGGCATTCATTGCCGAGCAGAAAACGCGTCTCGAAGCGCTGCGCGCACAACTTGCCGGAGGGGAACGCGCGGCGGTTTCCGCCGAGCGGGCGTTTCGCGAAGACCACGTCGAGGAAGCACGCGAATTCGAGGATGATGCGCAGGACCTGGCGCGGCAGGAGATTGAGCAGGCACGTCACGACGTCGACAAGGTGCGCCTCAACGATATCAACAGGGCGCTCGAAAAGATTGATGAGGGCACATACGGCCGCTCCGACGTGAGCGGCAAGGCGATACCTTTGGCGAGGCTTGAAGCCAGCCCGGAAGCCATCCGTACGGTCGACGAGCAGCAGCACAAGTAATGTATTGATACATGTAGTTATGACCCAATTTCGATCTCTGCGAGGAAAGTCAATGTTCAAGAAACTAGTGGTCGTCGGCATGGTGTTCGCACTGATCGGGGTCTATGCGCCGAATGTGCTTGCCGATGAGTATCCTGCGCGACCCATTCACATCGTCGTTCCCTATGTGCCCGGCGGCGCATCGGACATCTTTGCGCGGTTGATCGCACAGAAACTTACCGAGCGCACGAAAATAGCGGTCATTGTTGATAATCGACCGGGCGCGGGAGGGACGATCGGCGCGGAATTTGTGGCTCACTCGAAGCCCGATGGTTACACGCTTTTGCTCTCTGACGACTCGGTCTACTCGATCGCGCCTTCGCTCTATGCCAATCTTACATACAAGGCCGCGGACCTCATACCCGTCCTCTACGTGGCGACCTCGCCGCAGCTACTCATCACCGCATCGAGCTCGCATCTGACTTCCTTCAAGGAGCTGCTGGCGCAGGAAAGGGCCAAGCCGGGCAAGCTGAATATCGCGTCTTCAGGTAATGGCACGGGCTCTCA
This sequence comes from Casimicrobiaceae bacterium, assembly GCA_039935875.1. Classification (GTDB taxonomy): domain Bacteria; phylum Pseudomonadota; class Gammaproteobacteria; order Burkholderiales; family Casimicrobiaceae; genus VBCG01. The sequence continues at coordinate 2,853 of JBDTJK010000242.1, read as the reverse complement.
TTTGTCGCTTGTGCTTCTCAACTACCTGGCGGGCACGCATATCCAGCACATTCCATATCGAGGTGGTGGTGCAGCGCTCAATGATGTGCTTTCGGGACACACGGACATGATGTTCATCGGTACGCCGCCGGCAATGCCCTTTGTCGCCAACGGGCAAATCCGTGTGCTTGCGGTGTCGTCCACGAAAAGGTTTGCCGGCTTGCCTGACGTTCCTACGATCGCAGAATCCGGCGTGCCGGGATTCGAGGCCGTCGCCGGCCAGGGCCTGTTTGCGCCCGCCGGAACGCCCAGCAACATCGTGAAGTGGCTGAACGAATCGATCGCCCAGATCAACGCGACTCCCGATATGCGCAAGCGCTGGACCGGTCTCGGCGCCGAGGTGATCGGCATGACACCATTGCAATACAAGGCGTGGCTGGATCAGGAATCAACCAAGTGGCGAAAGATGATCGACGCGGCCGGCATCCATCCCGACTGACCATGAGGCCAGCCAGCCAATCGTTTTTAGGCTATCTGCGGCCCGACGGCAGCGTCGGGACCCGGAATTACCTGCTCGTGCTCTCGGTGGGGCACCTCACCGGTCCAACGGCACGCCGTGTTGCACGCGCGTTGCCAGGCTCACGTCTCGTGCTCATGCCTTATGGTGGAGGCATCATCGGCAAGGATCGCGTTGTCCAGATGCGTTCCATTGCCGGATTCGGCCGCAACCCGAACGTGGGTGCCGTACTGCTCATTGGCACCGATGGGCCGAAGCTCGCGGAGCTGGCGGACGAGATCCGGTCCTCCCGCAAGTTGGTTCGTACGCTATGCCTCGATGACGTCAGTCACGATGCGCTTTCGTTATCGGACAAGGCGCTGCGCGAGGGCGCGCAACTGCATCGTGAAATCTCGCGGGAACGCCGCGTGTGTGCACCTTTGTCGGCACTTTGCGTCGGCGTCGAATGCGGTCGCTCCGATCCGAGCTCTGGCATCGTTGCCAATCCCTTGATCGGTGCCATCGTCGATCGACTCATCGATGCGGGCGGACGCGTCATCTTCGGGGAAACCCTCGAATGGCTTGGAGCGGAGCACCTGCTGGCAACGCGCGCTGCGTCCCCGATTGTCCGCGAGGCGCTGGTCGCGGCAGTCCTGCGGCGGGAACAGCTAGCTGTAAGCAGCGGTATCAATCTGGTCGGCAACAATCCCAACCCGACCAACGTCGTCGCGGGTCTTTCCACGATTGAGGAGAAGTCCCTAGGCTCGATTGCCAAGAGCGGCTCGCGTCCCATCGACGGCGTCGTTGGCATCGGTGAGCCTGTCGACGTTCCGGGCCTGTATGCAATGGACGCACCCGCGTTTACTCCGGAATCTCTCAGCGGATTTGTTGCATCGGGAGCGCAATTGTTGTTGTTCTCGACCGGGGTGGGCAACAGCTACGTGAGCGCGTTGGCGCCGACGGTCAAGCTATCCGCGAATCCTGTCGCAGCGCGTACATTGGCACAACAACTTGATTTCGAAGCGAGCGGTGTCTTCGCCGGGACGCAGTCGATGAACGAGGCGGCGAATGCGTTGATGGACGTTATCCTCGACATTGCCTCCGGAACGCTTACCTGGGGAGAAGTACTCGACGAAGGGGACGAGGTCGTAAGCAGAGTCGGGGAGGCGCTATGACCGATGCGCCGCGCTCTGACCCAGACCGCGTTTTCGCTGCAGTCGCCGACGCGTTGCTGCTCGGCGCCGACGATTTGGTGGCGACTGCATTGCGTCTTCTCGCTGTGGGCGAGACTTGCAGGGTACGCGGACCGCACGCTGATGTCGTCGTCGAATTGCGGTGAGTCTGCGTGCCGCAAGATTGTGACGGTAAGCGGTTGAGGAAGCTAACGCTTCTAGACACCTGGAAATTGGGTAACGGGCCAACCTTTTAGGGGGTTCGAATCTCTCGCTCTCCGCCAACCGTTCCTGCGTTACGATTTTGGCATCTCGGCTGAAGTTTGGTGGTTGTCCGCGATCGCGCACGTCATTCGCGTCGCACGCTCGCCGACTCGCTGCCGGAGATGGCAGCCCGTGCCGTTCGCAGTTTGATGTTCGAGCAGTATGGCGCAGCCTCGGAAGTCCCCTGATGGCCCGCGGCCATTGCGACCGCCCGGTGCTTGACAAATATTGACTATCTAGTCAATCTTTGGGCGGGTGAAACGCCGCTGGTTGAGCGCGGACACGTTCGCCGCCACTTCGACCATCCCGAAAAGAGACGAGCCATGACGTTGTTCAAGAACCTTGCCGCGACCGTGATCGCCGCGGTGATCGCTACGGCCGCGAGTGCCGCCGAGGTCACCTGGAAATTCGCCCACGAGAACCAGGAAACGGTTCCCGCGGCCAAGGCCGCCCATCGCCTGGCAGACGAAGTGAAGCAGAAAACCGGGGGGCGGTTCGAGATCCAGGTATTTCCGGCGGGCCAGCTCGGCAAGGAGCAGCAACTCGTCGAGCAGGCGCAACTCGGCACCGTGCAGATGACGTTCACGCCGACGGCACCGCTCACCAATTTCGCGCCGATGGTGCAGTTGCTGGACCTTCCGTTCATCTTCCCATCCGCACAGGCGGCCTACGCGGTGCTCGACGGTCCGATCGGCAACGAAATACTGGCCTCTCTCGACGCGCGCGGTCTCAAGGGCCTCGCGTTCTGGGAGAGCGGCTTCAAGGAGATGACCAGCTCGGTGCGGCCGATACGGGGGCCTGACGACCTGCGCGGCGTCAAGGTGCGCACGATGCAGAGTCCGCTGCTGATCGCGCAATACAAGGCCTGGGGCGCGAACCCGGTGCCCATTTCGTTCTCTGAGACGTACAACGCGTTGCAGCAGGGCGTTGCCGACGCGCAGG
>JBDTJK010000241.1:0-2840 GCA_039935875.1 Casimicrobiaceae bacterium | reverse complement strand
TGATGATCATGGGCTGCATGACAGCAGCCTTTGCAGGCGTGACGTTCGCACAATCCGGCGTGGTCACGATCTACGCGGCGGACGGCCTGCACGATGGCAATCCAAGCTGGTTCGGCAACCAGTTCGCGGCATTCACCAAGGCGACCGGCATCAAGGTGCAGTACATCGAGGCGGGCTCAAGCGGCGTCGCCGATCGCATCGCCAAGGAGAAGTCGAACACGCAGGCCGACGTGCTGGTGACGCTGCCTCCGTTCATGCAGCGCGCTGCTGCCGACGGGTTGCTGCAGCCATTCACGCCGACGGACGCGGGCAAGCTCGCGGCGCGCGACAAGGACCCGAAGGGCCTGTACGTCGTGATGATGAGCAATTATCCCAATTTCATCTACAACGCGTCGGCACTGAAGGAAGCACCGAAGAGCTACGAAGACCTGCTCGATCCCAAGTTCGCCAAGAAGATCCAGTACTCGACACCGGGCCAGGCCGGCGACGGCACCGCGCTGATGCTGCAGGCGTTTCACGCGTTCGGCAGCAAGGAAGCGGGTCTCGCCTACCTGAAGAAGCTGCAGGTCAACAACCTGGGTCCGTCAGCGTCCACGGGAAAGCTCACCGCGCTGGTCAACAAGGGCGAGATCTACGTCGCGAACGGCGACCTGCAGATGAATCTGGCGCAAATGCGCGACAACCCTAACGTGCGCGTGTTCTTCCCGGCGGGACCGGACGGCAAGCGCTCGGTGTTCTCGCTGCCCTACTACATCGGGCTGGTCGCCAATGCGCCGAATGCCGAGAACGGCAAGAAACTGATCAACTTCCTGCTCAGCGAACCCGCGCAGGCGGAAATCAGCTCTGTCGCACAAGGGTTCCCTGCGCGCACCGACGTGCATCCCACCGACGACAACTTCAAGAAGCTGAACGCGATGCTCGAGGGCGTCGAGATCTGGACGCCAGACTGGGCGACCGTGCTGAACGACCTGAAGGCCGACGTCGCTGCGTACAACAAGGCGATCTCCAACAATTGATGCGCGACGACCGTTGCATTGAACCCGGGTGGCACCCTGCAGACGCCCGGCGCTGCGGATCTTGCGGGCGCGGGCGTCTTGGGCGGCATTGAGGTACCTGCCGGCGCCCGGGAATCCGGCGCCGGCGCTGCATCGCAGGCCCGCGGCGCAACCGGTAGCGCACAGGTCACCGGCAGCGGCATCGACTTCGAGGGCGTCAGCGTCGCCTATGGCGGGGTAGTCGTCCTCGATTCGCTGACGCTGAGCGTCAAGCCCGGCGAAATCGTTGCGTTGATCGGACCCTCGGGTTCGGGCAAGACCACGGCACTGCGCGCCGTCGCAGGATTCGTGCGGCCGAGCCGCGGACGGATCATGATCGGCATGCGCGACGTCACCAACGTCGCACCGCATGCGCGCAACATCGGCATGGTGGTGCAGAACTACGCGCTGTTTCCGCACATGCGCGCCGAAGAAAACGTTGCGTTCGGGCTGCGCGCACGCAGCGCGGCAGCGGACGTGATCCGCGAACGCGTGCCCGAATGCCTGCGGCTGGTGGGGATGTCCGCCTACGCGAAGCGCTACCCGCGTGAGTTGTCCGGCGGCCAGCAGCAGCGCGTGGCAATCGCCCGCGCATTGGCGATCAAGCCGCAGGTGCTGTTGCTGGACGAGCCGCTGTCGGCGCTCGACGCGCAGATCCGCCGCTCGATGCTCGACGAGCTCGCGAAGCTGCACCGCGACCTGCCGACGCTGACCGTGCTGTACGTCACGCACGACCAGACGGAAGCGCTGACGCTCGCCAACCACATCGGCATCATGCGCGACGGCAAGCTGTGCGCGTTCGGCGACGCGCAGTCGCTTTATCGCAATCCGCCTAACCGCTTCTCCGCCGAATTCCTGGGGCGCGCCAACCTGCTGCCCGTCAGCGCACTGGCCTCCACTGCGCAAGGCATGGCCCGCGTGCAATTCAACGGCGTTGCATTGGATGCGCGCAATCACCACTCGCTGGCGGAGGGCAACGACTGCCTGCTGTGCGTGCGGCCACATGACCTGCACCTGGAGCCGGGCGACGCGCGCGGTAACGTGCTGGCGGCGACGGTGCGCAGCGTGCAATGGCAGGGTGACATGCAGAACGTCGAGCTCGATGTCGCCGGCAACGTGATGCGCATCGCCTGCGCGCCGATGGAATCGCCGCCGCCGCCGGGTGCGTCTCTGAACGTGCATTTCAACGCCGCGCAGGCGACACTGGTTCCCGAAGCGGCGCACGTTGGCTGATCTCGCCCTCGCTGCCGCGCCCGGCTCACCGCCACGCTGGCGCGGACTGTGGATCGCGCCGCCGCTGCTGGTGCTGGCGGCCCTGTTCTTCTACCCGCTGTCGCTGATCGCGCGTGAGGCGCTCGGCGCGCAAGGCCATGCGCTGTCGCTGGCGCACTTCGCCGAAGTCCTCGGATCGAGACTGTTCCACGACGCGCTGTATCACACCATTCTCATCGCGCTGTGCTCGACGGCCGGATGCCTGGTGCTCGGCTTCGTGTTCTCGGTGCTGATCGCGTTCACGCCGTTTCCCGGCAGCCGCTTGCTGGCCCGGCTGATCGACACGTTCATCGCGCTACCGACGTTTCTCGTCGCGCTGTCGTTCACTTTCATCTACGGCTCCGCGGGCATGCTCAACGAATCGCTGATGGAATTGCTGCACCTGCCAACCGCACCGATCGACTTCCTGTACTCGCAATGGGGCGTGATCCTGTCCGAGATCACGGTCTACACGCCGTTCGTCATGCGTCCGCTGCTCGCTGCGTTTTCGCTGATCGACCCCGCACAAATCGAAGTGGCCAGCAGCCTCGGCGC